>JALYLC010000279.1 GCA_030774435.1 Actinomycetota bacterium | reverse complement strand
CCGAGGCCGGCTCGAGCGAGTACGGCGGGTCGAAGGCCGCCTGGGTCAGGCAGGCCCTCCGCGTCGAGCTGCCGACCACGTTCCCGCGCGTCAAGGCCTTTGTCTGGTTCAACAGCCTCAACGACGGTGACTGGCCGATCTCGACCTCCGTGAGCGCGCGGGCCGCCTTCGCCGCCGGCATCGCATCGCCCTACTTCACCAGCAACGACTTCAGCGATCTGAGTGAATCGCCCAACCACCCGATTCCGCCGTGATCGAGCGCCGAGCCCGGGACGGCGTCATGCGACGAGCTTTCTCGGCGTCGAATAGCTCGCTCGGCGGCGGCTACGTACTGACGCTAAACAGCCTTGTAGGCGCAGCCCTTGGCTTCGCGTTCTGGATCGTGGCCGCACAGCGCTTCGCTCCGGCCGACATCGGATTCGCTTCCGCAACGGTTGCCGGTGCCGCCTTGATCAGCGGCATTGGAACGGACGGTCTGCACAACACCTTTCTCCGATTCGTGCCCAGGGCAGGAGATGGATGGCCGGCGATCGTCGTGCGCGGGTACACCGTCGCTTCCGTCACGACCGCCCTCCTCGCGTCGCTCTTCATCTTGGCAGCAAGCCGCCTCGACTCGGCCCTCGGGCGGCTGGGAACGGCCAGCTGGATCCTGTTGTTCGTAGCCGTAGGGCCGATATGGGGCGTATTCTCGCTACAGGACGTAGTGCTGATCGCACGGCGCCATGCACGGCTGGTGTTGATAGAGAACACGGCAGTGTCGTTGGCGCGTATCGTCCTCCTCTTCACAGGACTGCTCGGCGATGGGGCACAGGGCATCTTCGTGGCCTGGCTTCTGCCCGCGATAGTCGCGGTTTTCGTAATCACTCCGTACCTGGCCTGTAGCGCGAGAACCACCGCGGGGGAATGGCCGAGTCTGCGTGCCAGAGCAGTCGGCCGGGATATGTTCCGCTACTACGCCGGCGCGACCGTGGGCTCGATCGCGATGATTCTGCAGATCAGCGCGATGCCGGTCATCGTGGCCGCGGCGTCTGGGGTTTCGACGAATGCGCGTTTCTATCTGCCCTGGGCGATCGGGACGTCGCTGCAGCTCGTCTCCTCGAGCATGGCCGCGCCGCTCGCAGCAGAAATAGCCCGGGGCATCACGGATGAGCGCCAGCAGGTGAAGCGGGTATTGGGCCATTGCACCAGCGCGACCGCGGCCGTGGCCGTGCCCCTGTATTTCCTGGTGCCTCCTGTGCTCGGACGCCTCGGAGACAGCTACCGCGTGGAGAAGCCGCTGTTCGCGCTGCTTCTTGTGGCTGCACTCGCGAATGCAATCCCCTCCGTCTATCTCGCGCGTGCGCGTGCGCGCGGCGATGTGACCGGTGCAGCGCTTGCGCAGTGGGCCGCAGCGATCGTCCTCCTAGCCGGCTCGGCCGTGCTCTTGCCGACCGTCGGACTCGTCGGCGTCGGGTTGGCCGCCGTCGCAGCCCAGTCCGCCGCTGCCGCGATCGCCTTCGCGCGCGATGCCTCAGACGAAGCGGAGGGCGGCGAAACGGTGGCGCGAACGGGTGAGGGTACCATCTAACTCGAGGTGTCGGGCATGGCAGCCGCGTCGGTGGCCCTCGCGGCTGCCTGGAAGGGTTGGCAGCATTGATTGCGATGGGCGCGATTTGACGACTGGTGCGACCGAGGTGATGAGCGACTCGCGCCTGAGCGTCGTGATGGCGACTCCGCGATTCGCACCCGAGGTCGGCGGGGTCGAGAACCACGTGCTGGAGCTCGCGCGCAGACTTCCTGGAAACGGGGTCGATGTCGTCGTCGTCACGTCCGACTCAGGCCATGAGCTTTCTCCGCGTGACGTTGTCGAGGGTGTGCCGGTGGTACGCGTCCGAGCGTGGCCGCGCGGGCGAGATCTCCGTGTCGCCCGAGGTCTCCCGGCGGCCATCCGCGCCGTTTCGGCAGATCTTGTCCATGTCCAGTCCTACCACACGCTGATCGGGCCGGTTGCCATGGCCACCGCACTCAGGTCCAAGCAGCCATATGTAGTCACCTTTCACGGCGGTGGACACTCATCGTCCATTCGATCGCGCATACGGCCGGCGCAAATCATTGCGCTGCGGTACCTGTTGCGAAGATCTGACTCTCTCATTGCGACTGCGCGGTTTGAGATCGAGCACTACGGCCGGCTGCTGGGTCTGGGGCCCGAGCATTTTGTCTACATGCCGAATGGCGCCGACCTCCCCGCACTGACACAACCAGCAGAGGTCGATCCACATCTCATCGTCTCGCTCGGGCGTCTCGAGCGTTACAAGGGCCACCACCGAGCAATCGAGGCACTACCGCACGTTCTTGCCGACGATCCGCGTGCACGCCTATGGATCGCCGGCTCCGGTCCGTATGAGCCGGAGTTGCGTGCGCTCGCGATCAGGCTCGGCGTTGCGGATCGCGTCGAGATCCGAGCGGTGCCCGGTGTGGAGCGCGCGCGGTATGCCGAGGAGGTCGCGGGAGCGCGGCTCGCCGTGCTCCTGAGCGACTTCGAGACGCACCCGCTGGCTGCGATCGAGGCTGCCGGGCTCGGCGTCCCCTTGGTGGTCACCGAGGGCAGTGGTCTCACGGAACTCGTGCGCGACGGACTTGCCGTCGGGATTCCGGCGAGCGCCGATGCTCGGGCGGTCGCGCGGGCCATTGTGAGCGCGCTTCGCACACCCCTTCGGCCGCAAGTCACGAAATTGCCGACATGGGACGACTGCGCCGGCGACCTGGCCAATCTCTACCGCGCGATCGTGCGCACTCCGGCATGCGCATCCTGATGATCTCCCAGTTCTATCCGCCGATTGTCGGCGGAGAGGAATCGATCGTGCAGGACCTGAGCCGCAGTCTCGCCGGCCGTGGCCACGACGTCGCGGTCGCGACTATCAGGCACGGAGACTCGCCCGCGATCGAGCGCAGCGGTTCTCTGACGATCTATCGCTTCACACCTACGACGGCCCGTCTCAGCGGTCTCTATGGCGACGACCGGCGGCGGCACGCCCCGCCAATGCCGGATCCGGAGGGATCTCTCGCGCTTCGCCGAATCATCGCCTTTCAGCAGCCGGAGGTGATTCACGGGCACAACTGGCTCGCGCATTCGCTCGTTCCTCTCACTTGGCTTGACGATCGGCCATTTGTGCACTCGCTGCATGACTACTCGTTGATCTGCGCGACGAAGCGACTGATGCACTTCGGGCACAACTGCAGTGGCCCGGCGAGTGCGAAATGCATGCGGTGCTCCGCGAACCACTACGGAAAGATCCAAGGCCCGCTCGTGTCCCTCGCCCGCTCACTCTCGACGCCCGCCCTCAAGCGCGCGGTCGATCTGTTCCTGCCGGTGTCAGAGGTTGTCGCGCAGCGGAGCGGGCTGCGCGCCGGAGGGACGCCGTACGAGATCGTCCCGAACTTCCTCCCGGACGCTTCGTTTCGCCGCGGACGGCCTGAGCTGTCCGCGCTCAGCGGCCTGCCTCGCGGCGAGTTCATCCTGTATGCCGGTGACTTGAGCGAGGACAAAGGTGTTGGCGTACTGGTCGAGGCATACCGGCGTTCCCGATCCAACCTGCCGCTGGTTCTCATAGGCCGGGCTAGTGGCGTAGCCGTGCCGGACGGCGCGGGGATACGGGTCTTGCAGCCGCTTGAGCGCTCGGCGATGCCGGAGGCGTGGAGGAGATGCTCGATCGCCGTGGTGCCGTCGATCGTGGAGGAGACATTCGGCCTCGTCGCTCTCGAGGCTATGGCGGCCGGGTGCGCGATCATCGCCAGCTCAGCCGGGAACCTCTCGGAGCTCGTGCGCACCGGAGAGACGGGGGTCGTCGTGCCACCCGACGACGTCGTGGCTTTGGCCGAGGCGATCGCCGGCCTCTCCTCCGATGAGGGTCTCCGTGAACGCCTGGGAGCCGCTGCAGCGCGCGCGGCGACCGCGTATTCCGAGAGTGCGATCGTTCCGCGGGTGGAGCGAATCTACGAGCACGTTCGCGAGCGCCGCCTGGGTCCGGCCACTTGATGGCGTCGCTGACTCGAGCCAGACCTGTCGGGACGCGCGGCGCGATCGCGGGCGTAGGCGCGACCAACTACCAATCGGCTTGGTTCATCGCAATTCTGGTCGTGATGACGTGTGGAGTCGTCGAGATAGCCAACGCCGACATTCTCGCCCGGCGAGGGAGCCCGAATGCCAGCGGCTATTTCTGGGCCGGGCTCGTCGCGATCGTGGCCCCAGGGGCGGTTCGTTTGGCCGTGAGATCGTCAAGACGCGTAGAGCATCTTCTAATAGCAACCTCAATCTGCATCGCGCTTTATCTGGTGAAGGTGCTCTATGCGCCGTCGACGTTCCTTTTCGCCGACGAGTTCATCCATTACCAGAACGCACACGCCGCCATTTCCAGTGGACAACTCTTCAACGCGAACGTCCTCCTACCCGAGACAAAAGGATATCCTGGCCTCGCGTCGGTGACTTCCGCTGTCTGCTCGCTGACGGGTCTGGCCATTTTCCCCGCCGGCTTGCTCGTGATCGGATGCGCACGCTTCGTGCTCGCTCTTGCGATGTTCCTCTTCGTCGAGAACGTCGTCCGATCGAGTCGCATCGCGGGCCTTGCGGTAGTGCTCTACGCCGGCAACCCCAACTTCCTCTTCTTCAGCGCCGCGTACGCTTATGAGCAACTGGCGCTACCGTTGTTCGTTGTGGTGCTATTCCTGCTGAGCCTGCGGCGGGACAATCAGTCCATACACACGCGGTCTGTCGTCGCCGCGGGCGTCTTGATCCCAGCGATCGTCGTCACGCATCATCTGACGTCCTTCTTCCTCACCGCTAGCATCCTCCTCCTGGCTGTGCTGTCCGTGCGCCGGAGAGCAGAGGACAGCAAGCCCTTCTGGTGGCTGGGTATCTATGCGCTGACCTTCACCGCACTGTGGTCGCTGACGGTGGCGAGAGCCACGTTTCAGTACCTTCACTACATTCTCGGTGGTGCTATTGGAGGCGCGGCGGAACTCCTGTCCAAGGGCGGAACCGGGCGTACGCTGTTCGTCTCCAACTCGGGCTATGTGGCTCCGCTCGCAGTGCGCGCGCTGACCGTCGCCTCGCCGATCCTCCTGCTCATCCTGTGCATCGCCGGCTTGATTGGTTTTCGGCGCTTCTATCGACGCGATCCGTTCGCATCCATCCTCGGCCTAGCGGCTCTGGGATATTTCTTGACTTCGCTTCTGCGAGTGGTGCCGTCGGCGTGGGAGACTGGGAATCGGGCTTCGGAGTTCCTGTTCATCGGCCTTGGCCTTGCGGCCGGTTTCGGAGCGAGCATGATTCTGTACCGGGCAAAGAGACGTCTGCTGGCGACGTATTCCACCGCGTGCGTGATCACCGTGGCAGTCCTGGGTGGCCCTGCTGCTGGCTGGGCCCCGAGCTACTTGCTACCGAGACCCTTCGAGCTTTCTGCCGACGGAGAGCGGATCGACCCTGCCGGCGTCGCCATTGCGCGGTGGACTCGACGCGAGCTGAAGCCCGGATCGCGCTTCGTCACCGACCAGACCAACGCACGCCTGCTGCTCCACTACGGCTCCGGCATCGTGTCCCTCCATCCTGCGTTCGCGCAGATCCTCATCCAATCAAGCTCGTTCCCGAGCTGGGAGCGCGCTGCATTGTGGCAGACCAGCACGCAATTCGCGATCGTTGATCGTCGGCGAATCGCGTGGGACAATCTGGGCGGCTACTACTTCAGCCGGATGGGGACTCAGCGCAATTCGTTTTTCCCGGAGGCGATGTTCCAGAAGTTCGGCCGGGCAGGAGCAAGCCGAGTTCTTGATGGCGGATTCGTCGTGACCTATGACGTCTCGCCGCTCGAACAGGACGCGCGCCGTGCCGTCGAACCGCGTAGGCGGGGGCTGCATGCGCCGGATTGACTTGCCGCTCACAGCGGCCGCGTGCTGGGCCGTCGCAGGAGCATACGCCGTGCTGGCCGAGTGGCCGGTGGCCGCACGTACGGCCCTCGGGCTCCCACTTGTCGCGCTGCTTCCGGGCTACGCCCTGAGTAGAATCGTCTTCCGGGCGCGGCTGAAAGCCGACCAGCGGCTGGTCGTGTCGCTTGCTCTCAGCCTCGCTCTGGATGCACTCGGCGGCATCGGACTGAGCCTCAGCCCGTGGGGCATCACTTCCCGGTCATGGGCCATTGGTCTCTCCACATCAACTCTGCTCTTCGCATTGGTGGCCGCCTCCGTCGGCCCCATGGTGCCCCGCCGTCAGATGCGTTGGCACCCCTCGCGGCCTGCGGCGCTGACAGCGCTGGTAGCTCTTCTGTGCGCGTTCGTGGTGACCGCGGCAATCGCGGCGAGCCGACAGCCCTCGGATCCGCCTCCGTGGGCCAGTGGGTATACGCTCCTTTGGCTGTTGCCGAAGGCATCCGGGCAAGTTGAGGTCGGCGTGCAGAGCGGCGAGTTCAGCCCCCATTCGTATCGTGTCGTAATGTTGATCCGAAACCAACCTACGATGCGCTGGGACACGGGAACTATTCCCCCGGCGGGCACGTGGGCGAGGCTGACTCGCGTTCCCCGAAGCACGCGCATTGACGCATACCTCTACCGGCTCGGCGACGGGGAGCGGCCTTACAGGCACGTGTACCTGAACCCGGCGAACACGGGATGACCGAGGTCACCTGCGCACGAGCATACCCTCCGACGCCGGCGCGCGTCGCAGCGCTCGACGGGCTCCGCGCTCTCGCAATCGGGCTCGTTGTGGGGTATCACGCTCAGGTTCCCGGCCTGCACGGCGGCGCCATAGGCGTCGACATCTTCTTCACACTGAGTGGATTTCTCATCACGGGCGTCCTACTGCGGCCGGCGGATCTCTCATGGGCCGAGCTCAAGCGCTTCTACATGCGCCGAGTCCTCAGGTTGTTTCCGGCACTGATCGTGGTCGTCGCATTCTGCCTCCTCTACTCGCTGCTGTGGCTGGATGACGGCGCGCGCTCATTCGTGTTCACGGAGTCCGCAACGAGCCTCTCCTACACGACGGATTTCTATCTTTCCTTTGTCCAGCGCCCGGGTGATCCTTGGGGGTTGCTGGGCCATACTTGGACACTGGGCGTGGAAGAGCAGTTCTACCTGATTTGGCCCTTCGCGCTCATTCTCATCATGCGCCGCGCTACCGTGCGCGCCAAGCTGACGCTCGTCTTTCTCGCAGCCGTGGCCGATTCTGTTTGGCGCGCTGGCTTGAATATCTCCGGCCAACATGCCTACATCGGCAGTGCGTTCGACACGCACCTTGATGTCCTCTTGGTCGGTTGCGCCCTTGCGCTTGCACTTCCCGATGTTGTTGACCGCCTCGAGCAACGGCATCAGAGATCGATGACTTGCGGTGCGCTTGCCTCGATTTGCCTGATAGCGATGATCTCCGCCGTGCCACCCCACCTTCGGGTATTCCCGCTCGATACCGGATACCTCGTCGTCGCCATCGCCACCGCAGCCATCATCGTGCGCTTGATCGTGCCTTGCTCCACCCGAGTCGCACGGAGCTACGTCGCGGTGTTCTCGTTTTCGCCCGTGGTCTGGATCGGAGCGATCTCATACGGTATCTACCTGTGGCACGTCGTGGTGTTCGACATCTTCAAGCGCGCCTTCGACATCGACACGCAACAACGTCGCGTTGTCTTCGCTCCGCTGCTGCTTCTGGCGACGATCGCGGTGGCGGCTCTCTCGTACTACGTCGTCGAGAAGCCGTTCCTGAGGCTCAAGGACGAACGGTTCCGAGCCCGCTTCGGGGGAATTCGGCGAGGCGGTCCCGCGCCGTCTAGGCGGGCTTGATCGGCGTGGAGTCGTCGGTGCGGAAGTCGTTGCTGGTGAAGTAGGGCGATGCGATGCCGGCGGCGAAGGCGGTTCGTGCGCTCACGGAGGTCGAGATCGGCCAGTCCCCGTCGTTGAGGCTGTTGAACCAGACAAAGGCCTTGACGCGCGGGAACGTGGTCGGCAGCTCGACGCGGAGGGCCTGCCTGACCCAGGCGGCCTTCGACCCGCCGTACTCGCTCGAGCCGGCCTCGG
>JALYLC010000278.1 GCA_030774435.1 Actinomycetota bacterium | reverse complement strand
CGTCGAAACCCCGCGCGCCACTCTGAGCGGAACGGCGCCCTTGCGGCAATGGCCCCACAGGAAGCTGCCGAAGCCGAGGGTCGCCGAGCGAACGGGCTCCAAGCCGGCGGCCTGAAGCCACCGCTTGTACTGGCGGCGCGAGTCGTGACGCGGCACTCTCGAATCGGGGCGCCGATCGCCACGGCTGCGCGGAATTGCACGCAGAGCGATTTTCTTGGCCGGCTCCATCATGGGATTCAGGCGCGGGTCGAGCACGCGGTTGAGCTGCCGCCGGTTGTTCACGCTCGCGATCACGTAGCCGCCGGGACGCGTGACACGGCCCATCTCGCGAACACACCAGCCCGGTCGTTCGACCCAGGGCAGGACTCCGAGTGCGACGACGAGATCGAACGCGCCGTCGGCAGCCTCGAGCGCCTGCGCATCGCCCAGACGGAGCTCGATGCGGCCGGCGAGCGCGTAGCGCGCCACGCGCACGCTCGAGAGCTCGAGCAGGCTCTCCTCGCTATCGATGCCTGTCACGCGCAGGCCGCGCTGGGCGAGCGCAATGGCGATCCGCCCCGCTCCGAACCCGATCTCGAGCACGCGCGCGTCGACCGGCAGGCCGAGCGAGTCGACCCAGGCGAGCGTTCGCTCGAACCTCGGCCTGTAGTACGCGACCGAGTCGAAGTCGGACGCGTCGTAGAGGGTGTCCCAGCCCGCGCACTCGTATCGAAGTCGAAGAGCCCGCCCTCGTCCGGTCGTTCCGCTGCCGCCACCGCACTCACCCTAGTACGGGCCTGAACGGGTTTGCATGCCGCTATCGGGCAAGCCACCGGGCCGGCAGTTCCCAGAGGCGTATCTGGATCCACGTCACTGTGAGCATCTGGCAATGCTCCGGAGACGAGGCGGTGAAAGCACCTGGACAGGCCCGCTACGAGAACTACGCTGGGCGTATGACACCACCATCGCATCTGGCTTCGATCCGCGAGCTGCGCGACATCCGCTGCGAGAGCCCCCGGGTGAGCGGTGAGACGGAGGATCAGTACTACCAGCGCCTGGCGCTCGAGCTGGGCCGGCGGCAGCGCGCCGAGCGTCGGCGCACGCTCGTCGTGCGGGTCCTGCGCCGCGAACCGCGGCGCTGACCACCGCGCCGGCCAGCGCCGGAGATCAGGCCGGGCCGAGTGCTTCGTGCAGCTTCGGGCTCGGCGGCGAACCTTCGTCCGCCGGGCCTCCCGTGCGCCGCAACTCGCCGTCCACCAGCTCGTAGTGGCCGATCGACGCGATCGGGGGCGAGTAGACGTGCACGGTGACCGCGCCGGCCTCGTGATCCATGCGATGGATGCCGTCGGCGCGGAATGCGAACGCGTCGCCGGGCCCGTAGGAGTTGATGTGGCGGGGCCCGCCGACGGTGAGTGCCTCGTTGGCCGCGCAGCCCTCGATCACGTAGACGCCGACGCAGGAACCGCCGTGGTCGTGGAAGCCGGTGTCGCGTGCCTCCCACCAGGTGTTGAGCCAGGCCTCGCTGTGCTCGTTGCGCCAGAGCAGCTCGAACGAGCCCGAGCCCTCTCCCGCCAGTGCAGCCGTGTCGATGCGCGCGGCCGCCGCACGCGCCAGCTCGGCGCACTCCTCCGGCGCCAGGGCGCGTCCGGTATCGGCGAGGTCGGCGTAGTTCGGCACGGTCGCGACACGATACCGCGCCGATATGCTCGGGGCCTCGACTGGGAGCGCTATGGACAGGGTCACCCTGCACCGCTGCAACGACATATGGATCAAGTCACAGCAGTCGAAGGACATGGCGGCCCGCCTCGAGGCCGGCAAGCGCTCCGAGGGCTAAAGACGCGATGAGGACGCTGCTGCTTGTGCGGCACGCGCCCACGTCGGCGACCCGGGCGGCTGCCTTCCCCGCCGACGAGGCCCTCGACGAACGCGGCCGGCAGGCGGCCTCCGGCCTCGCCGCCTCGTTGCCGCGCCGCACCGAGGTGATCACGAGTCCCGCGCGTCGCTGCCGCGAGACCGCCGAGGCGGCGGGGCTCGCGGCGGTCCCCGACGAACGGATCGCCGAGTGCGACTTCGGCACCTGGTCCGGCAGGTCGCTGGCCGACGTCAACGCCGAAGCGCCCGGGGCCGTGCGGTCCTGGATGCTCGACCCGGACGCGGCACCCCATGGCGGCGAGAGCCTCGCCGTGTTCTCCACCCGTATCGCCCGCTGGCTTGACGCGCAGGCCGAGAGCGAGGGACGGTTGGCCGCCGTCACGCACGGCGAGGTCATCAAGGCGGCGGTCGTGCACGCCCTGGGTGCGCCGCTCCTGTCCTTCTGGCGCATCGATGCGACACCGCTGGCCATCACCGAGCTCCACGCGCACGGAGGTCGCTGGACGATCGTGCGCCTCAACTGCGCACCCCAAGAATTGCGCAGCTGATCCAGTCAGGCGGCCGCGAGGGCGGGCGCCGCGCGTGCGGCGATGACGCGCGCGAGCGCATCCACGGCGCGCTCGTCGTGATCGCGCCCGGCGCCGGCATGCAACTCGGCCAGGGCCTCGAGCGCCGTGCGCGCGCGGCGATACGGGCGGTCCGCCGTGATGGCGCTGAACGCGTCGGCGACGGCCACGATGCGCGCCTCGACCGGAATCGCGTCGCCGGCGAGCCCGTCCGGATAGCCACTACCGTCGATCCGCTCGTGATGGTGCCGCACGGCCAGGGCGGCCACGCTCACGGCATCGATGCGGCGCACGAGCTGCTCGCCGATCTCCGCGTGTGTCTTCATGATGCGCCATTCGTGCTCGTCCAGCTCGCCGGGCTTGGTCAGGATGCGATCGGGGATCGCGACCTTGCCGATGTCGTGCAGCCAGCCGCCGAGGCGGCAGCGCAGGACGATTTCCTCCGGCAGGCCGAGCCCTCTCGCGATCCCGCCCGCCAGCTCCGCGACCTCCTCGGCGTGTTCCTCGGGCACGCCCTCGCGCACCCCGGCCGAGAGCGAGAGCGCCTGCGCGAGCCGGATCGCCTCCGGCTCCTCGGCGGCGAGATCGTTGGCGGTCAGCTCGCTGAACAGCCGTGTGCGGTCGCGACCCTGGCGCTTGGCCGCGTAGAGCGCACGGTCGGCCTGGTCGATGATCAGCTCGTGCGACCCCGAGGGATCGACGAGCACCCCGCCGACCGAGAGCGTCACGTCGAGCCGTCGCTCCCCGACCGCGATCGGCGTCTGTCTCACGCTCTCGCGCATCGCCTGGCAGATGCGCCACAGCGAGCGCTCGTGGTCGAGTGAGGGCGCCAGCACGATGAATTCCTCGCCGCCCCAGCGCGCCACGGTGTCATAGGCGCGGACGGCGCCGCGCAGGCGCGCGGCGATCTCGCTCAGCACGACGTCCCCGACCTGATGGCCGTAGGTGTCGTTGACCACTTTGAAGTGGTCGACATCGAGCAGCAGCAACCCGGGCGTCAACCCGTCACGGCGCGAGCGCTCGAGCTCTGCCTCGAGCATCTCCGAGAAGTGGCGGCGATTGAAGAGGCCCGTGAGCGCGTCGGTGCGCGCAGCCTGGCGTAGTCGCTCCTCGGCTACGACCTCGGCCGTCGCTTCGCGCACGATCCCCTCGACGATCAGGCGGTCACCGATGCGGCGCGGCATGCCGCCGCCCACGATCCAGCGCGTGACGCCGTCGAGACCGATCATGCGGCAGCGAACCTCGCTCATCTCGCCGCGCAGATAGCGGGCGGTGTGCTCCGCATAGCGCGCGCGATCGTCGGGGTGGACGGCCTCGATCCAGGCGCGGCCCCAGTCGCCGTCCGCGGGCACGCCGCCGAGCAGGCGATCACGACCAGGGCCGGCGAACAGCGTCTTGCGCCCGCCACCCGGAAGCACCTCGTTGATGTAGACGTGGTGATCGATCGACTCCACGATGCGCGTGAAGGCGTCCGAACGCTCACGCGTCTCACTCAGCTCGCGCTCGAGCTCCTCGATGCGGCGATGGCATGCCTCGAGATCGTCCACTCTGTTGCTATCGGCACCAATTCCAGGGATGCACCTACCCCGATCGGGCGACTGGTCTCAGCCCCGCTCGGCGCCCGAGGTGGCGCGGGCGTAGCGGCGACTCGCGAGATCGTCGATCTCGATCACAACGGGCCCGTGCACGATCAGCCCCTCGGCGGCGCGCTCGCGCAGGACGTTCGTGAGGAATCCCTGTGCGAGCCACTCGCGGCCGGGGGCAACCGCCGCGCGGGCGTGCAAGAGCACGAGGTCGTCATCCAGTCGCTCGACCGACTCGATCCACGGCACGCGCACGAACTGCGTCGGGCCGACCGGCATCACGCGTGCTGCATCGTCGAACAGGCGCCGGCCTTCGCCCTCATCGCGCACGACCAGTTCGATGCTCACCTGCCGGACGCCGCGCGGCAGCACGCGCACCGCCTGCACCTGCGAGTTGTTCACGTGGATCACGTCGCCGGCCAGAGAGCGCAGCTTGGTGGAGCGCAGCGACGTCTCCTCGACGATGCCCGCGAGCCCCGAGGGCTCGATCACGACCGAGTCCCCGATCGCGAACCAGCCCTCGAACTGCATGAAGACCCCGCTCAGGATGTCGATCAAGAAGCGCTGCAGCGCAAACCCGAGCAGCAGCACGAGCAGCGAGGCCCCGGCGATCGCGCCGTTGCCTCGCACGCCGGCCAGCTGAGTGACGCCGAAGAGCGTCGCCAGCACGTAGGCCACGTAGCGAACGCTGGTCTGCACGAGCGACACGATCGTCTCGTGGCGCTTGAGCGAGATGATGACGCCTGTGCTCGCGCCCTCGGGATCGACGTTCCTGGCCTCGTAGCGGCGGACGATCCGCTCGGCCAGTCGCTGCGAGAGCCGCGAGACGATCCACGCCAGCACGAACGCGATGGCGACGAAGGCGGCCCTGCGCCACGGCTCGGCCAGGAAGTGGAGCTCGACGATCCGCACGTGGCCAGGCTACCGGCTAGTAGGCAGCCGGTAGCCCGGGACGGATAGGTGCGGGCGGTTGGGGGGCCCGCACGCGTGGATGGAGCGCTAGACGGTGCGGCGACCGCGGAAGTTGTAGCCGCCGAACGCGCCGAGCAGGAGCAGCACGATCGCGACGACGACTGCGACCTTCAGCGAGAAAACGAAGAATCCGCCGAACACGATCGCCAGGAGCAAGAGGACGAGAATCAGGGGAAGCATGAAGCGCCTTTCTCCGTGGGTTGGGGAGCGACGCGCGGTTTCTCCCCGGCCCGCACCTTCCAAAACACCTGCCGGCGATGCTCTCGGCGGGTCCGCAGGGGGTCAGGCGGGAGCGTGCCGAACGAGCGGAAGAGCCCTCTTCGCGCGCTCCATCACGCCGTGGAAGGCGTCCAGGTAGTCGGCCACCATGCGCTCGGGGGAGTAGGAGAACTCGGCCACGGCGCGACATTCGCGTGGATCGATCTCGTCGCAGCGGTCCACCGCCGCGGCCATGTCCTCCACGGTCGCCGCAATCCAGCCCGTCTGCCCGTGGGCGACGATCTCGGGCACCGAGCCCCTCGGCGTCGCAATCACGGGCACGCCGCAAGCCATGGCCTCGACCATCACGAGCCCGAACGGCTCGTCCCAGGCGATCGGGTTGATCAGCGCATGTGCACCGTGCAGCAGCCGCACGCGCTCGTGCTGGTCGATCTCGCCGACGTACTCGATGCCGCCTCCGAGGCGCGGTTGCACCTCTTGCTCGAAGTACGACCGCTCCGCAGCGCCGCGCAGCTTGCCGGCCAGCAGCATCGGCATGCCCGCGGCCCGAGCGACCTCGATCGCGGTCACCGGGCCCTTGTCGGCGGACATGCGACCGAGCCAGAAGAGGTACTCGCCGCCGCGGTGGTCCCGGGCCGGATGGTCGTCGAGGTCGATCGCGTTGGGAATCGTGGCGGCCCAGGGCAGGTCATTCGCCGTCGCACGATGGCTCTCTGTCAGGGAGATGAGCGCCGCCCCCGGCGTGACCTCGCAGACGCGCCGGTAGAGCGCACCCGCCTCGCCTGCGAGCGTCCCGTGCACGGTGTTCAGGAACGGCGTCGACGTGAGGTTCGAGAGCGCCAGCCCGAGCGCGCCGGTGTGGTCGCTGACGACGTCGAAGCGATCCGCGTCGCGCACGCAGGTGAGCGCGTGCAGGAGCTCTGGCTGCGTCAGGCCGAGGTCGTCGCTGCGACCCTCCGGGAAGGTCGAGACGAGGCTCGCCTGGGTGCCCGAGTCGCCCGAGGCGAACAGCGTGACGTCGTGGCACTCGCGCACGAGGCCGTCCACGAGCAGGCTGACGATCGCCTCTGTCCCTCCGTAGCGCAGAGGCGGCACGGAGAACCAGGGTGGCGCAAGCACTGCTACTCGCAGACGATCCGGGCGGACCTTGCGGCCCACGAACTCCTGCGACCGCTTGCGCGCGACAATGGGCGCGCGCACCGGACGCAGGCCGCTCTCTCGCACCTGCTGCATAAACGAACCCTTCTCAGGCCTCGGGCGCGACCTGTCCTGCAGCCTACCTTGGATTGCCTCAAAGGCCCCATCCCACCTGGACGCGGGTGCGCCGCCGGAGTTATCCGTCACTCGCGCCCATAACCGCAGGATGGGGCCGGCCCTTCTATCCCCGAACCGCCGCGGATCAATCCTCCTTGGCGGCGACGACCTCGGCGCGCCCTTCCCGGAGGTGAACGTCGAAGCGCTCTCCAAATGCCGGCACGCCGGCCAGGGAGAGGCTTCCGGCCCATTCGGGCAGGTGCCCGGAACGCACTGCGAGCGTCCGCTCGAGCGGGTCGGGCTCGAGCCCGAGCAGGACGCGCAGCAACAGCACCGGGGCGCCGGCGGCCCAGGCCTGCGGGCGCGATGCGGTTGGATAGGCGACCGGGAACGGCGTATCGCGGCGTGCGAGCCCGGCGAACACCTCGGGGAGGCCGCCGTCGAAGAACCGCGCGGCCTCGAGCATGCTGCGCACGATCCTCAGCGACGCGTCGGTCGCGCCGCGCAGCGAGAGGCCGTGGGCGCAGAGAGAGTTGTCGTGCGGCCAGACCGTGCCGTTGTGGTAGGCGAGCGGCCGGTAGGCCTCGTCCTCGGCCGACATCGTTCGCACCCCCCAGCCCGACCACAGCGGCGGCGCGAGCAGGGTCCTGGCGACGTCGGCGACACGGGCGTCCGGCACGATCCCGCTCCAGAGCAGATGCCCCATGTTCGAGCAACGGCTGTCGACGGGCCGCTTGTGGCCGTCGAGCGCGAGTGCGTAGAAGCCGCCCTTCCGCTCCACCCAGAACGCGCGGTCGAAGCGCTCTCGCAGCTCACCCGCATCGCGCTCCAGTCGCTCGGCGAGGGCGGTGTCGCCGAGCACGACCCGGGCGAGCTCGGCGCAGCGGCGCTTGGCGTCGTAGACGTACCCCTGCACCTCGCACGAAGCGATCGGCCCCTGGGCGATGCGGCCGTCGGCAAAGCGCTGCGAGTCGGGGGAGTCCTTCCACGACTGCACCTCGAGGCCGTGGTCGGATCGCCTCAGGAACTCCACGAAGCCGTCGCCGTCGCGGTCGCCGAACTCGTCGATCCAACGCAGGGCCATGCGCATGGCCGGCTCCAGCTCGCGCACGAGCGCGTCGTCACCCGTCCAGCGCCACGTCTCCGAGAGCAGCACGAGAAAGAGCGGCGTGGCGTCCGCGGTCCCGTAGTAGCGCGGGAACCAGACCTCGGCGGCCCGCCCCCTGCGCAGCTCGTGGATGATCTTGCCCGGCTCGGCGTCGATGCTGGGGTCGTCGTTCTCGGCCTGCAGCTCGGTCAGCGCGCGCAGGGCCGTATGCGCCAGCTCGGGGCCGAAGATCAGCGTCTGCAGGCACGTGATGACGGTGTCGCGGCCGAATACGGTCATGAACCAGGGCATGCCCGCCGCCGGCAGGAGGCCGACGCCGTCGCTACCGCGCATGCGGAGCGCCGCGAGATCCGAGACCGAGCGCGCGTAGGCCTGCCCGAGCTCGGGCCACGACGCGCGCAGCTGCGGCACGCGCATGTTCCAGGCGCGCAGCGAGCGCTGGATGCGCGAGCGCTGCTCGCCGAAGTGGCGGGCGCGGGGCGGGCGCCCGGGGCGCGCGCGGCCCGTGCGCGGCTTGAACGTGAGACGCACGTCCCACTCGGCGTGGGGGCGGAGCTCGAGCACGAAGCGGAGAGCCGAGCCCGAGACGAGGGCGGGGCGCGAGCTGCGCACGTCCGTCGAGAGCACGCCGGCGGGGTCGACCAGCTGTGCGGCCTGCGCCGTCACGACGATCAGCTCGACCGGCGTCGGCAGTGCGCCCGCGTGCTCAGGGTCGCCGAGGGCGAAGTCGTGGCGCTTGATCGAGAGGATGTCGGCGAAGTCCGACGCCAGCTCGACCGTCAGCTCAACCGTGAGCGCGTCGCCCGCGAGGTTGGTGACGACGATGTGCTCCTGCAGATCGTCGGTCACGAAGCGCTCGCTGCGGATCAGCAGCTCGTCGGCGCCGAGGCCGCCGGCCAGCGGGTTGCGCAGGAAGAAGGCCGCGGCGAAGTACTCGACCTTGCCGGCCGAGAGCGGCATCGGCCGCTCGCCGTTGATGCGCAGGGCGAGCCGCGAGAGAAAGCGCGTGTCGTCCGCATAGAAGCCGTGGGCGCCCTCGTTGATCTCGCCGTCGTCGGCGCAGATGCAGAAGGTCGAGCCGTCGAGGATCGTCAGGGTCATCACCACCCAGGATGCCTGAGCGGAGGGTTGGGATGGTGGCCAGCAGGGCAGAACCACCCATGGGAGGCGAGGCCAGGCGAGCCGGGACGGCTCTGCAGCGGCTGCGGACGCGCTGGCTCGCGCCGTCTCCCCCGCTCGCGGTCGACGATGAGCCCCAGTGGAAGCCCTCGCCGGATCCCGAGGCCGAGGAATCCGCGGGCCAGGGCGAGAGGGATCGCCCGGAGGTCGCACCCGCGAAACCCTGAGACGGCACGTTTTGACGGCCGGCGCGACGGGCAAGATCCACGTGACAGCCCACTCCGAAAGGCATCGCAATGGCGACCACGCCAATGCCCCCACCGCCGCATCCGCCGGTGATGTCGCGATGATCCGGGCCATCACCACACTCGCCGGCCTGGCCTGCGCGGCCGCGCTGCTCCTCCTCGTTCCCGATACGGGCTCGGCCGAAGGCGGCGGCCTCTGGAAGCGCGCGGCACTGCTGGCGGCCGCCGGCCTCGTCGCCGGCGCCTTCTACCAGCTCGGCGGCGTCCGCCGGCCGGGCCTGCGGCTCAACGCGCCGATGCTCGTCGGCGCCTTCCTGCCATGGACGCTGCTCGCGATCGCGATCTGCGCGCAGCGCGCCGGCACGCCTGCCTCGCTGACGCGCTGGGTACGCGACATCCTCCCCGACAGCGTGCTCACGCGCTGGTCGGCGTCATTCCCCATCCTCGCGTTCACGAGCGGCCTGCTGCTCGCATTCGGGCTCGTCGAGCCATTCGTGCGCGAGCGGGAGCGCGTGCACCAGGTGCGCGCGCAGGTTGAGCCGGCCACCGACGCCGAGGACGTCGATCATGTCACGGATATCGAGACCGTCGACGATCCGGCGGAGACACACGCCCTCGCGGAGCGCTGAGACGTACGTCTAATCGAGAACGGGAGCCGCGCCGTCGGTTGTCGCAGCCGCGTCGTCCTGCGGGTGCGCAGCGAGCATCTCCTCGGCGACTGCGCTGACGCGACGGCGCGAGCTCCTGGCAATCCGGCGCAGCTCGTTGAAGGCGGCTGCACCGTCGATGCCGTCGCGACCCATGAGCAGCCCGATCGCCCGCTCGATCGTGACGCGGCTGTCGAGCGCGAATTGCAGCTGGCCGACGATCGTGTCGTGCCGCTGTGACACCAGGGATTCGGCGAGACGAGCCTCGATCAGGGCGTTGTAGGCCTCGAGCGCGGCGATCTCGCTCTCGTCCCAGGCCCGGGGGCGTACGCAGTAGACGTTGAGCGTGCCGACCGGCGCGCCGAGGCGCGTCGGCAAGCCGAGCAGCGCGCGCACCGGCCGGTCGCCGAGTGCCGCGCGCAGGGCGGGCCAGCGCGACTCCGTGGCGAGGTCGTCCGTCTTGACGCACGTGTCGAGCACGAATGCGTCGACGCAGGGGCCTTCGCCTACCTCTTCATGCGCGATCTCGAGCCGGCGGGCAATGTCGTCGCTCGAGGCGACGTAGTGCAGCGAATGCCCGTCCTCGGCGATCAGCATGAGGCCGACGCCCGAGCCTGCGAACACGCTCGCGGCGCCGTGGACAACGCGCGCGATCGCGCCCTGGACGTCGGTGCCGTCGCCGTCGGGAAGGTCGAGATCGGCGAGGCTCCGCGCCAGCGCCTCCCGGTCGACATGCGCTGTCGCCTGACTCATGCAGGAATGGTACGTTGCCCGCGGCGTGCCGTGGGCACGCATTCCGACCGACGTGGCCGTGACCCCCGCCGCACCCGGTTCCTCGAAAGAAGGAGCTTTGCGGTGGCCCAATGCAGCGACGCCGTCGTGGTCTGCGATGGGGAGTGGGACATCTCACGAGCCGAGGAGTTCGCGCAGCGCGTCGCCCAGGGGCTGGCGCGGGGCGCACCTGTCCTGATCCTCGACTTCCGCCAGGCGACGTTCGTCGACGCCCGCATCGTCGGGGCGATCTGCACGCTTTCGCGCGATGCCCCGTTGCAGGGGACCAAAGTCGGAGTGGCGTGCGGCGAGGGTCTGGTGCGACGAGTCTTCGAGCTCGTCCACCTGGCCGAGATCGTGCCCGTGGCGAAGACCCCCGAGGAAGCGGTGCGCGCGGCCGCCGCCGGCGCCTGATGTTTCGCGGAGCGGCGCCTGCGGGACCATCGACATGGACGCATGTCCCGAGCGGGGCGCCGCCCCCGAGATTGGAGACGAGCATGCGCAACACCTGGAAGGGCATGTTGCTGGGAGCCTTGGGCGGTGCCGCCATCGGGCTCGCACTGGAGTCGATCGATCGCGCTGCGCGCGGCGCCAACCACGCCGTGCATGCCACGCCCGACGTGGCGTCCCGCGCCGGCGAGCGCGCGAAGAGCCGCGCGGTGACGCTCGTTCACGAGGGTGCCAGCCTGGCCGCGCGTGCCGCGCGACGGGCCGCCGAGCGAAACGGCGTGCACCGCGAGAGGGTCTGAGACCGTCTCCAACTCCGCGCGTTTCGGCACGCTCGCAGCGGGCACACGAGCGGACACGAATCCCACGGAGAGGAGACTCAATCATGGGTCTGACAGACAAGGCCAAGGGCAAGGCCAAGGAGTTCGAGGGCAAGGCATCGGGCGACAAGCAGCGCGAGGCCGAGGGCAAGCTGGAGCAGGCCAAGGGCGAGGCCAAGGACGCAGCGGGGCACGTGCGTGACGCTGCGGGCAACCTGGTCGAGCGCGCCCGGAGCGAGGCCGATGCCCGCCGCGCCGAGCACGCTGCGGCGGAGGATCGTCGCTGACGCTCGTCAGCGCGCTCTAGCATGCGGCGGAGCGGCGCGCGAC
>JALYLC010000277.1 GCA_030774435.1 Actinomycetota bacterium | reverse complement strand
TCGAGCCCGTTCTGAGCATCCTCGACGGCGTCGATCCAGCCCAGCCACTTGTCCTCGCCCGAGTTCGTCCAGAGCGAGGCGTCGCGCGCGAACAGGCGCGCGACCTCTGCTCCTGTGTTCATGCCTGCGCCGGTGCCAGCTCGTGCGCTTTCTCGGCGATGGTGGTGAGCAGCGAGACGAACGAGTTTGCGAACGAATCCACGCCTTCGTCGACGAGCTCGTGCACGAGGATCTGGTCGAGATCGACGCCGATGCTCGCGAGCTCGGCCATGTGCGCCGCGGCCACGTCGACCTTCGCGTCGATCGTACGGGCTGCGACGCCGTGATCGCGAACGGCGTCGATCGTGGCCTCCGGCATCGTGTTGACCGTGTCGGGGCCGATCAGCGTGTCGACGTAGAGCGTGTCGGGATAGGCCGGATTCTTGGTCGACGTCGAGGCCCAGAGCGGCCGCTGCACGTGCGCGCCCTTGGCCGCGAGGGCTTCCCAGCGCGGGCCCGAGAAGAGCTGCTGGAACGAGCGGTAGGCCAGCTTCGCGTTGGCGACTGCGGCGATGCCCTGCAGGTCGGCACGGCCGAGCTGCTCGAGCCGTGCGTCGACCTTGGAGTCCACGCGCGAGACGAAGAAGCTGGCGACCGAGGCCAATCGATCGACCGGCTCGCCGGCGGCGACGCGTCGCTCCAGGCCGTCGATCCAGGCGTTGGCGATCTCCTCGTAGCGCTCGACCGCGAACAGCAGCGTCACGTTGACCGAGACGCCGGCCGCCGTGAGCTCGCGGAACGCGTCGACGCCTTCGGGCGTCGCGGGCACCTTGATGAACACGTTCGGGCGATCGATCTCGTCGCGGATGCGAATGGCCGCCTCGATCGAGCCGGCGACGTCGCGGGCGAGCTCCGGCGGCAGCTCGAACGAGATGTGCCCGTCCTGCCCGTCGGCGGCGTCGTAGGCCGGACGCAGCAACTCTGCGCCGTCACGGATGTCGGCGTAGGCGAGCCGGAAGAAGATCGCGCGCGCCTCGAGGCCTTCGCGGGCCGCCGCGATCAGCGCGCCGTCGTAGAGATCGGAGTGGCCGATGGCCTTTTCGAAGATCGTCGGGTTCGAGGTCACGCCGCTGATGCCGTCTTCGGCGATCAGGCTCGCGAGCTTGCCGGAATCGAGCAGTTCCCGGCTGATGTTGTCGAGCCAGATCGACTGGCCCAGCCCGTGGATAGCGAGCAGCGGGTTGCCCATGATTGGCTCTCCCTGGTCGAGGGTCGCATGCATCGTACCCACCAATGGCAATGCCGAACGTCGTAATCTGGAGAACATGAGCGACGTCGCCAGCCGCCGCAGCGAATACGAGAGCGCCGGCCTCGACATCGCCGATCTCGACCCCGATCCCGTGCGCCAATGGCAGCGCTGGTACGACGAGGCGGTCGCGGCCGGAGTCACCGAGCCGAACGCGATGGCGCTCTCGACCGTCGGCGGCGGTGACGCGCCGGACGTGCGCTTCGTGCTCGTGCGGGGCGTCGACGAGCGCGGTCTCGCCTTCTACACCAATCTCTCGAGCGCCAAGGCGCTGCAACTGGACGCGCATCCCGTGGCGGCCGCAGCCTTCGGCTGGCTGGAGTTGCACCGGCAGGTGCGCGTGCGCGGCAGCGTCCAGCGGGTGGCCGACGCCGAGGCCGACGCGTACTTCGCGTCGCGCCCGCGAGGATCGCGGGTCGGCGCCTGGGCCTCGCCGCAGAGCCAGGTCATCGCGGACCGGGGCGAGCTCGATGCGCTCGTGAGCGCAGTCGACGGACGCTTCTCCGGCGGGGACATCCCGCGGCCGGATCACTGGGGCGGCTACCGCATCGTGCCGGCTGAGATCGAGTTCTGGCAGGGCCGGCCGAGCCGGCTCCACGATCGCCTGCGCTACCGCCGCGACCGCGGGGCCTGGACGGTCGAGCGCCTGGCGCCCTGACGGGGTCCCGTCCTGAGTACTGCGCAGCTCGCAGACGCCCGTCGCCGGACCCGCTGAGGCGGCAGCACGACGCCCGACTCGTGCGGTTTGGGTGGTGTATGGGTGGTCGGCCTCCGCGAAGTTGACCCGTGGCTGCGCGCCTGATTACGATCGCGCAAAATCGCACAATCCCGAGGAGGAGCGATGGGAATCACGCCGCCGGAGGGCTCCCGTTTGCGGTCACCGAATTCTCGAGGAGGCGATTGCTTCGCGCCGGCGGCGGCGCGGTCGGGGCGGAGCGCCGGCGACCCGCAAATGGGCCGTCGACTACCGGTGAACTACGAGTAACGGAGGGTGTCTCGATGTTGAGCCTGTTCAAGTCCCGCTCCTTCCTCGCCGCGCTCGCGGCGGCTGGGGCACTCGTCGTGGCACTCGTCGTGCCGGCTACCTCGGCGGCGGCGCCGCCCAAGGTGCTGCTGAAAGACGACTTCCGCCAGGGTCTGGATCTCACCAGCACGTGGGCGCTGCTCAGCTTCCCGCCGTTCTTCCTCGCCGACGACGGCATCGTCACGACGTCGAACCAGGGCTTGTACGTGAAGGCTTCCGGCACCAACCCGGACACCGGCGCGCCGGCATTCACCAAGGTCTCGCCGGGCGACTTCGACCATGTCAAGTGGATGGCCGACACCCAGCACCTCTCGTCGAACTTCTACCCCGGCTTCGACGCCGTCCCGGGCAGCGAACTGCAGTGCAACATGTGGGCTCGTGGCCAGACGTTCGGCACTGAGGCGCAGCCGTTCGGAAGCGCCGTGACCAATCCGAATACCGACCTGCGGCTCGCGTCATTCGCCATGAACACGCTCGATTACGAGACCGGGATGGTCTTCGACGTCTGGATGACGAACAACGCCATCTATCCCTACTACGAGCGGCTCAACCTGACTGGCAGCGCCACGTACGACGCGTTCTCGTCGGTGTTCCCGCCGGTCTGGCGAACGCCCGGCGACCAGGTCAAAGTCACGGTCGCCTACAACCGCGCAGCCGGCGTGGTCCGCTGGCTCGTCAACGACCGGGAAGTCGCACGCGTCAGCAACATCGGCTTCCAGGCGCCAGGCGCGACGACGATCATCGACCACGGCGGCATACAGCAAGCGGCCGCGCCGCGGCAGCTGAACTGCGGCATGGCGCTGTTCACACTGCTCGACGGCGGGCTGCCGCCCACCGGGAACGGCCTCGTGAACCTCGCGCCGCCGTACACGTTCCCGACCACATTCGTCGGCGGCCCGAACCTCTTCGGACAGGGCGCCGAGATGCACGTCTCCCGCTTCGAGGTCGACAGCGCGAGCCCCTGAAACGGGTACAGGCGGGCGGGGTGACGGCGCGCCCCGCCCGCCCGGCGAAAGGACAGACCAGCGACGCTGGAGCGGAAACCGTTCTAGAGCAGCGCGCGCGCCGCAGCGACCACGGCCTCGGGCGTGATGCCGAGCTCGCGGGCAATCACAGGCCCGGGCGCCGAGGCGCCGTAGCGGTCGAGCCCGAGAGCCGTGCCGCGTTCGCCGACGATCGCCGACCAGCCGAAGGTCGCGCCCGCCTCGAGCGAGACGCGACGCCAGATCTCGGGCGGCAGCACCTCCTGGCGGTAGCTCTGCGGCTGCGCCATGAAGAGGTCCCAGTCGGGCAGCGACACCACGCGTGCGGCAACGCCCTCTGCGGCCAGCAACTCGCGCGCGGCCAGGACGTCGTGCACCTCCGAGCCCGACGCGATCAGGATCACGTCGGGGGCACCGTCCGTGTCGGCCAGGACGTAGCCGCCCTTGCGCACGCCGCTTGCGGGCGCCAGGACGCTGCGGTCGAGCACGGGAAGCTTCTGGCGCGAGAGCGCCAGGCCGACCGGGCCGTCGCTGCGCTCGAGCGCGAGCCGCCAGGCCTCGGCGGTCTCGGTCGCATCCGCGGGCCGGATCACGCGCATGAATGGCATCGCGCGCAGCGACGCCAGGTGCTCGATCGGCTGGTGGGTGGGGCCGTCCTCGCCCAGCCCGATCGAGTCATGCGTCCAGACGTAGATGACGGGTAGGCCCATGATGCAGGCGAGCCGGACCGATGGCCGCATGTAGTCGGAGAACACGAAGAACGTGGCGCCGAAGGCGCGAAAGCCGCCGTGCACGGTGAAGCCGTTGAGGATCGCTCCCATCCCGTGCTCGCGAATGCCGAAGTGGAACGTGCGGCCGCCGAGCCGGCCGGGCAGCACCGAGTCGGCCTGGGCGTTCTCCTTGTTGGAGAGCGGCGCGCCCGGCACGTTCTCGGCACCCTTGATCGTGGTCGTCGTGGACGGTGCGAGGTCGGCCGAGCCGCCGACGAACTCGGGAATCACGGCCGCGAGCGCGTTGATGCACGCGCCCGAGCTCTGGCGTGTGGCCTGCGCGCTCGCGCCCGCGAAGTCGGGCAGGGCGTCCTCCCAGCCCTCGGGCAGCACGCCCGCAAGCACGCGATCGAACTGCTTGACCGTATCTGCGTCGGCAGCGGCGTGCACGGCGTTCCAGGTGGCGTGGTCGGCCGCTCCCCGCGCGCGCTGGTTGAAGTGCGCGTAGACCTCGTCCGGCACGTAGAAGTGCTTGTCGGGGTCCCAGCCGTAGACCTGCTTGGTCAGGCGCACCTCCTCCTCGCCGAGCGGAGCGCCGTGCGCCTCCGGCGTGTCATGAGCGTGCGG
The DNA here is from genome assembly GCA_030774435.1 of Actinomycetota bacterium. Classification (GTDB taxonomy): domain Bacteria; phylum Actinomycetota; class Thermoleophilia; order Gaiellales; family JALYLC01; genus JALYLC01. The sequence goes on along the minus strand of JALYLC010000277.1, from coordinate 1,969 downwards.
GGCGCCGATCGCGATGTGCGTGCGCACGATGATCAGCGAGGGCCGCGCCGTCTCGGCTTCGGCCGCGTCGAGCGCCGCGCGCAGGTCGTCGGTCGTCCAGCCGTCCGCCAGGCGCTGGACGTGGAAACCGTAGGCCTCGTAGCGGAGGCCGACGTCCTCGCCGAACGCGAGCCCGGTGGAGCCCTCGATCGTGATGTGGTTGTCGTCGTAGATCAGGCAGAGCTTGCCCAGCCCCAGGAAGCCCGCGATCGAGCTCGCCTCTCCGGACACGCCCTCCATGACGTCGCCGTCGGAGCAGATGGCGTAGGTGCGGTGATCGACCAGCGCGCTGCCGGCGCCGTTGTAGCGTTCGGCCAGCATCGCCTCGGCCAGCGCCATCCCGACCGCGTTGCCGACGCCTTGACCGAGGGGGCCCGTCGTGATCTCGATGCCGGGAATCGGGTGATCGCGCTCGAGCTCGGGGTGCCCGGGCGTCTTCGAGCCCCACTGCCGGAACTGCTTGAGGTCGTCCATCGAGAGGTCGTAGCCCGAGAGGTGCAGCGCGGCGTATTGGAGCACGCACGCGTGACCGGCCGAGAGCACGAAGCGGTCGCGGTTCGGCCACGCCGGATCGGCGGGGTCGTGTCGCATCCGCTCGCGGTAGAGCACGTAGGCGACGGGCGCGAGCGCCATGGCGGTGCCGGGATGGCCGGCGTTGGCCTTCTGCACCGCATCCATGGCGAGGCAGCGGATGGTGTCGATCGAGAGCGTCTCGATGTCGGCGGGCATACGACTCCTCGGCAATTGCAGGTGCCGGAACCGTAGCGTCCGAGTGGACTCGGAGCACGACGGACGCGAGCCGGCCGGGGCCGAATGCGCCTCAGGCCGTGAGCAGCTCGCGAATGCGCTCCTTTGGGCGCCCCACGATCGCGCGGTCGCCGCGCACGACGACGGGCCGCTGGAGCAGCGCCGGACGCTGCACGAGCAGCTCGATCACCGGTTCGCGGTCGGCGTAGTCGGCCGCGTCGAGGCCGAGCTTCTTGAACAGCGAGTCCTTGCGCACCAGGTCGGCGACCGGATCCTCGAGCCGGTCGGCGATCGCCTCGAGCGTCGCGCGATCGGGCCTCTGCTTGAGGTAGAGGACGACGTCGTAGGGGACGCCGAGCTCCTCCGCGATCGCAATCGCGTTCTGCGAGGCGTGACAGTGGGGATTGTGGTAGATCGTCACGTCGGACATGCGGCGGACGCTAGCGGGCCTCTGCTAGACAACGCGGCGTGACTGAGCTCAGCTACGGCGCACAGGGGATGACGGGGCGCCTGCGCCGCGTGCTCGTCAACCGCCCCGGCGAGCGCTTCGGCGCCGCGCACGAGACCGACGGCGCGTTCTACGCCGAGGCCGTCGACCTGCCGCGCGCGCAGGCGCAGCACGACGCGCTCGTGGCCGTGCTCGAGGACTCGGGGGTCGTCGTCGAGCGGCTCGGCAGCGAGGCCGGGCCGGACTCGATCTACACCTACGACCCCGCGCTCGTGTGCGACGGCGGCGCGGTGCTGCTGCGATCGGGCAAGGCCATCCGCCGGCCGGAGGCACCGGCCATGGGCGAGTGGTTCGAGCGCAACGGCATTCCGGTGCTTGCCAGGCTCGAGGCGCCGGCGCTCGCAGACGGCGGCGATCTACTCTGGCTCGACTCCCGCACGCTCGTGATCGGGCGCGGCTTTCGCACCAACGAGGCAGGTGCTTGCGCAATCAAGACGGCGGTCGGGCCCTATGTCGATGCGGTGCACGTCGTCGACCTGCCGATCGACCGCGGCGCCGACTTCTGCCTCCACACGCTCAGCCTGATCTCGATGCTCGATCGCGACCTCGCCGTGGTCTCGCTCCCGCTCATGCCCGTGCATCTCTGGGAGTTGCTGCGCGAGCGGGGCGTCGAGCTGATCGAGGTCGCAGAGGAGGAGTGGGACTCTCTGGCAGCCAACGTGCTCGCGCTCGGAC
>JALYLC010000276.1 GCA_030774435.1 Actinomycetota bacterium | reverse complement strand
GCGCAATGAGCACCAAGTCCCGCCTCTACACCCTGGATCCGGTCACGTTCGAGGTGCTGAAGAACGCCTTCACGAACACCGTCGACCAGATGGCGGAGCAGATCCTCCGCACCTGCCATTCCTTCGTCATCTTTGCCCGCGACTTCTCCTCGTCCCTGTGCGATGTCGAGGGCAACACGATCATGCAGGGGTCGCAGGACATCGCCGTGCACGTGGGCACGCTCCATTACACGTGCAAGGCCGTGATCGAGGCGTTCGAGGGCGACATCCACCCCGGCGATGTGTTCGCGATCAACGACCCATACCTGGGCGGTACGCATTTCAACGACGTGCGCATCATCCGGCCGATCTTCGTCGACGACGAGGTCATCGCCTACGCGCAGTCCAATGGCCACTGGGCCGACGTCGGCGGCACCGTCCCCGGGTCGTTCGACATCAATGCCAAGGAGCACTTCGGCGAGGGCCTGCGCATCCCGCCCATCCGCATCTGGGACAAGGGCAAGTACCTCGGCGACATCGTGCGCATGTTCGCCTCGAACACGCGCGCGCCCGACATGATCATCGGCGATCTCCAGGCTCAGGCCGAGGCCACGCGCGTCGCCGAGCGCGAGATCCTCAGACTGGTCGAGAAGTACGGCAAGCCGACGATCATGACCGCGTTCCGCGAGGTGCAGGACTACGTCGAGATCCTCACCCGCCGCCGCATCGCCGAGATGCCGGACGGCGTCTGGGATACCGAGGACTACATCGACTACGACCCGTCGATCGGCGAGGGCCTGATTCCGATCAAGGTCAAGATGACGATCGAGGGCGATCAGCTGTCCTACGACCTCTCGGGCTCTCACCCGGCGGTCGGGACGTTCCTCAACGCCGGCTTCGGCAGCGCGTTCTCGGGCGTGATCGCGGGCACCAAGACGTTCTTCCCGGACGTTCCGCTCAACTCCGGCTTCTACCGTGCGGTGGAGGTCGACCTGGGGCCGGTCGGCTCGGTCGTGAACGCCCCCTGGCCGATCGCGGTCACGGGGTTCTGCTCCGGTCCGTACGAGAAGATCATGAACTCGATCTTCGAGCTGTGGTCGAAGCTCATGCCCGAGCGCGCGCTGGCGTGCTCGTTCAACCTCGAATACCTGCTCGTCGGCGGGCGCGATGCCCGCCTCGAGGAGAAGCCGTACTTCATGTGGTACGACTGGATGGTCGGTGGCTGGGGTGGTCGCAACGGGCGCGACGGCTCGAACTGCACGGCGCCGATCTTCGGCGTCGGGCTGGCGGTGCAGCCGCTCGAGGGTCAGGAGCGCCTGAGCCCGGTCGTGACGACGCAGCACGCGATCCGCACCGACTCCGGCGGCCCGGGCAAGCACCGTGGCGGCTGCGGGGTCGAGAAGGGCGCGACGCTGACCTCCGCCGAGCGCACGGTCATGTCCTACTGCTGCGACCGGGCGCGCTCGATCGCCTGGGGCATCGAAGGCGGGCTGCCCTCGCTGCCCCACGGTGTGTGGCTCAACCCGGGCAGCGACAAGGCGCGCTTCCTGGGAGCCGTCTTCTCCAACGTCCCGATCGTGCAGGGCGACATGTTCACGCGCCCGTCGGCAGGCGGCGGCGGCTACGGCGATCCGCTCGAGCGCGATCCCGGCAGCGTCCGAGAGGACGTCGCCGACGGCTACGTGTCGATCGACCGCGCGCTCAAGGACTACGGCGTGGTCGTACGCGAGGTGGACGCCGACATGGCCGAGTACGAGGTCGATCTCGACGCGACCGGGTCCGCGCGCACGCGCATCGCCCGCGAGCGCGTCGGCTGGCTGGCCGAGGATGCCGAGAGCGTCGCCAAGCGCTATCGCGCCGGCGAGCTCGACGTCCTCGATCTGGTTCGCCACTACGGCGTCATCCTCGACTGGGGCACCGGCGAGCTGCTGCCCAAGACGACCGTGACGTTTCGGGCGATGCTCGAGCGTCGCTCCGCCTCGCACTGGCCGGCGATCACCGCCTAGCGCCTGCCGATGAACCGCGACCGCGACCTCCGCTGGGCCGAGCATCCAGTCGTCATCGTCGTCGCCCCGACCGGCGCCGAGGTCACCCGCGAGCACAACCCGGCGGTGCCGTACACGCCCGCTGAGATCGCGGCCGACGTCGCCGCCTGCCATGCGGCCGGAGCCGCGGTCGCGCACCTGCACGTGCGCGAGGCGGACGGCACCCCGAGCGCCAGCGCGGACCTGTTCAACGAGGCCATCGAAGGCATCCGCGCCGCCTGCGACATCATCACCATGGTCTCGACCGGCGGCGCCATGGGCATGACGATCGAGGAGCGCTCGACCGGTCTCGAGGCGCGGCCTGACATGAGCGGCATCGAGACGGGATCGCTGAACTTCGGCCGCGACCTCTTCCCGACCCTGCCGCACGAGACGGAGGGCATCGCGGCGCGCGCGGCCGAGCTCGGCATCCCGCTCGAGATCGAGGCCTTCGAGATCGGGCACGTCGACGCCGCGCTCGACTTCCAGCGGCGCGGCGTGCTGTCGTCGCCGCTGCGCATCAACATCGTCGTCGGCTGCCCGGGCGCGCTCGCGGCGACATCGCACAATCTCGCGGCCGCCGTTGCCGCGCTGCCCGAGGACGCGACCTGGTGCGTGACCGCGATCGGCCGCCACCAGACGCGCATGCTGACGCTCGGCCTCCTGCTCGGTGCGACCTGCGTGCGCGTCGGCTTCGAGGACAACGTCTTCCTGCGCAAGGGCCGGCTGGCGGAGTCGAACGCAGCGCTCGTCGAGCAGATCGCCGCGATCGCGCGCAGCGTGGGCCGCGAGCCGGCGACCGTCGAGCAGGCGCGCGAGCTGCTCTCCCTGGCGCAGGCGCCGGTCGCCGGGCGATGACCTACCGGATCTCTGTCGACACGGGTGGCACGTTCACCGACATCGTCGTCAGCGACGAGCAGGGGCGACTCGAGCTCGGCAAGGCGCCCACCACGCGCGCCCGTGCCTACGAGGGCGTGCGCGAGGGCATCGGCCAGGTCGCCGAGCGACTCGGGCTCTCGGTCGGCGAGCTGCTCGCACAGACCGAGGTGCTGACCTATGGCACGACGCGCGCGACGAACGCGATCGTCGAGGGCAAGACCGCGCGCACGGCGTTCTTCACGACCGAGGGCTTCCCCGACATCCTGCTGGTGCGCGAGGGCGGCAAGCCCGACCCGTTCAAGCAGATCCCCTATCCGCTCCCGTACGTCCCGCGCTGGCTGACGTTCGAGATCCGCGAGCGCATGGACGCCGAGGGCGAAGCGTTCATCGCGCTCGAAGAGGCATCGGTTGTGGCCGCGATCGAGCGCTCGCGTGAGCTCCATGTCGAGGCGATCGCGGTCTGCCTGCTCTGGTCGATCGTCAACCCCGAGCACGAGCTGCGAGTGGGCGAGCTGATCGAGGAGCACCTGCCGGGCGTGCCGTACACGCTCTCGCACGCGCTCAACCCGATCATCCGCGAGTACCGGCGGGCCTCGTCGACGGCCATCGACGCGTCGCTCAAGCCGCTGATGCAGGAGTACCTCTCGACGATGGAGAGCGACCTGCGCGCTGCGGGCTTCGCGGGACACCTGCTGATCGCGACGTCGTTCGGCGGCGCCTGGCGGCCCGATCAGGTCGTCGACCGGCCGATCTACTCGGTCGGCTCGGGGCCGTCGATGGCACCGGTCGCCGCCCTGATGTACGCGCGCGCCGAGTTCGGCGAGGAGGCCGGGGGCGACCTCGTGGTCTGCGACACCGGCGGGACGACGTTCGACGTCGGCCTCACCTCGGGCGGGCTCGTCAACGCCACCGCCGAGACATGGCTCGGCGGTCGCTGGACCGGCCACATCACCGGCATACGCTCGGTCGACGTGAAGTCGATCGGCTCCGGGGGCGGATCGATCATCTGGATCGATCCGGGCGGCCTCCTGCGCGTCGGGCCGCTGAGCGCGGGCGCCGATCCGGGCCCCGCCTGCTACGGGCGGGGCGGCGAGGAGCCCACGGTCACGGACGCCGCCGTCGTGCTGGGCTGGATCGATCCCGCGTACTTCCTCGGCGGGCTGCTGACGCTGGACGCGAACGCCTCGCGCGGCGTCCTGCAGGAGATCGCGACGCCGCTCGGGATGAGCGTCGAGGAGGCGGCTTATGCGGCCCTGACGATCGCGAGCGAGAACGTCATCGGTGCGATCCGCGAGATCACGATCGCGCAGGGCATCGATCCGCGCGAGTACTCGCTCGTCGCCGGCGGGGGCGCGTCGGGCCTCAACGTCGTCCCCATCGCGCGCGAGCTCGGATCTGCGCGCGTGCTGCTGCCGTCCACCGCGGGTGCGCTGTCCGCGTGCGGCGCGCTCTTCTCGGACGTGATCTCGGAGTTCTCGCGCAGCCGCTATGCGGAGACGCGGACGCTCGAACCCGATGCAGTCAACGAGGTGCTCGCCGACATCGAGGCGCGCGCGGATGCGTTCCTCGACGATCTCGCCGACATCGACCCTGTCGAGACGCACAAGGAGTTCACGGTCGAGGCCCGCTACCGCGCTCAGATCTGGGAGCTCGACGTCCCCATCCCGAGCCGGATCCGGGACGGCGGGGTCGCGGCGCTGGAGGATGCGTTCCACGAGACGCACGAGCGCGTCTTCGCGGTGCGCGAGCCGGGTCAGTACCTCGAGTGCCTGCTCTGGAAGGTGCGCGCGACGGCCGTGCCGCGCAAGCCGGCGGTGCATGCGCGCGCAGCGGCCACGGGATCGGCCGAGCCGGCGCTCGTCGCCCCGGCCTACTTCCGCGAGACGGGGCTCGTGCCGGTGCCCAACTACGACGGCGTCACGCTGCCGCGCGGCGCGCGCATCGAGGGCCCCGCGCTGATCCGCGAGCCGACCACCACCGTCGTCGCCTACCCCGGCTCGACCGTCACGGTCAGCGCGCTCGGCAACTACCTGCTGGAGGTGGGGGCGTGAGCCTCGATCCGGTGCTGCTGGCGGTCATCGCCAACCGCATGGACTCGATCGTCCGCGAGATGGAGAACACGCTCCTGCGCAGCGGGCGCTCCGCCGTGCTCAACCAGGCTCGCGACTTCTCGTGCGCACTCGTGACGGGCGATTCGCGGCTGCTCGCCTCCGCCGAGGGCCTGCCGGTGCACGTGATCGGCATGGAGTTCCTGGCGCAGGCCGTCACCGACCTGCACGACGACATCGGCGACGGCGACGCCTTCCTGCACAACGACCCGTATCTGGGCAACACGCACCCGGCGGACCACGTCATCCTCGTACCGGTCATCTGGGAGGGCGTCCATCTCTTCACGGCGGCGGCGAAGGCGCATCAGGCCGACTGCGGCAACTCCCAGCCGACGACGTACATGCCCTACGCGCGAGATGTCTACGAGGAAGGCAGCCTGATCTTCCCGGCCGTGCGCGTGCAGCGCGACTACAAGGACATCGACGACATCATCCGCATGTGCCGCCGCCGCATCCGTGTGCCCGAGCAGTGGTACGGCGACTACCTGGCGATGCTCGGCGCCGCGCGCATCGGCGAGGCGCGGCTCAAGGAACTGTGCGCGAAGTACGGCCGCGAGACGCTGAGCGCATTCGTCGAGGAGTGGTTCGACTACTCGGAGAACCGCATCGCGCACGTGATCTCCAAGATGCGCAAGGGCGTGATCGTGGGCAGCGGCCGCCACGACCCGTTCGGGCCGGCTCCCGAGGGCATCCCGATCAACGTCACGGTCACGGTCGATCCCGATGCGGGCATGATCGAGATCGATCTGACGGACAACATCGACTGCCTGCCCGCCGGGCTCAACGAGTCGCGCACGTGCGCGATGAACAACTGCATGACCGGCGTCTTCAACTCGATCGACCCGGACATCCCGCACAACGCGGGTACCTTCCGCCGCGTGCGGGTCAGGCTGCGGGAGAACTGCGTCGTCGGCATACCGACGTTCCCGCATTCGTGCTCGGTGGCCACGACGAACGTCGGCGAGCGGCTCGTCGTCACCACCCAGCGCTCGATTGCGGACGCCTGGCCCGGCTACGGCCTGGCCGAGGGCGCGTGCGGCATCGGGCCCGGCTTCGCCGTCGTCTCGGGCACCGACTACCGCAAGGGCGACGATGCCTACGTCAATCAGAAGTTCCTCGGCTCGCAGGGCGGCCCGGCCGGGCCCGAGATCGACGGCTGGGTGACGTACGGCAACGCGGTCACGAACGGCCTGATGTTCCGCGACAGCATCGAGATCGACGAGCTCAAGTACCCGATCCGCGTGCGCGAGATCCGCATCCGCCAGGACTCGGAGGGCGCCGGCCGCCGCCGCGGTGCGCCCGGTGCGATCGT
>JALYLC010000275.1 GCA_030774435.1 Actinomycetota bacterium | reverse complement strand
GCTCTACGACGGGGCGCCCGACTACCCCGACGCCGGTCGCATCTGGCGGCTCGCCGAGCGCCACCGCCTGACCTTCCTGGGCGTCTCGCCCACGCTCGTGCGCGCGCTGCGCCAGGCGGGCGACCAGTTCGTCGACGAATCCGATCTGTCCGCGCTGCGCCTGTTCGGCTCGACCGGCGAGCCCTGGAATCCCGATCCCTGGCTCTGGCTCTTCCGGCGTGTCGGAGGCGGGACGCGCCCGATCATGAACATCTCCGGGGGAACGGAGATCGCAGCGGCGTTCCTCGGCTCACCGCCGTACCTCCCGCACAAGCCGTGCACGCTCGGGCTGCCGCTGCTCGGCATGCAGATGGATGTCTACGACCCCGCGGGGCGTCCGCTGCGCGGCGAGGTCGGCGAGCTCGTCTGCACGCAGCCGTGGCCAGGCATGACACGCGGCATCTGGGGCGACCCCGAGCGGTACCTCGATGCGTACTGGCGCCGCTTCCCCGGCGTCTGGACGCACGGCGACTGGGCCTCGATCGACACCGACGGCGACTGGTTCCTGCACGGACGCTCCGACGACACGCTGAACGTGGCCGGAAAGCGCATCGGCCCGGCCGAATACGAGTCGGCGCTCGTCGGTGATGCCGCGGTGGCCGAGGCCTGCGCCGTCGGCGTGCCGCACGAGGTCAAGGGCGAGGTCGTGTGGTGCTTCTGCGTGCTGCGACCCGGGAGCGAGCCCGGCGAGGAGCTGCGCGCACGACTGCGCGAGCGTTGCGCCCAGGAGCTCGGCAAGGCGTTCGCGCCCGCCGAGGTGCGCTTCACGACGGCACTGCCGAAGACGCGGAGCGCCAAGATCCTGCGCCGCGCCGTACGCGCGGCCGTGCTCGGCGAGGACCCGGGCGACCTCTCCACGCTCGAGGATCCGGGCGCGATCGAGGCCGTGCGCGCTGCGACCTAGGGCCTAGGAGCCCTCGCGCGACCAGGTCGAGGGCGCGTCGGAGGCCGGGAACGACTCCTCGGAGGCCTCATCCACGGCATCGTCCTCGGGCGGGTACGCCTGGTGGGGCGGGAACAGCTGCTCGACCTCGGCGGGGCGCGCTGGAGCTCGCTCGCCGTCGCCGCTGGGCGGATGCTCGGCCACGTGGGCAGGGTAGCGCGGGTTCGGGGCATGTCAGATCCAGTGCTTCTTGCGGGCGGCCCGCAGCGAGCGGGATTGCGAGCGGTAATGGCGCCGGTGCTCGCTCAGGGCGGCGGGATCGGAGCGCCGCTCGAAGGAGATGCGGTCGTGCTCGGCACGCTGCCAGGCCTCGAAGCGCTCTTGCGAGAGCTCGCCCTCGGCCACCGCCATCGCGACGGCGCAGCCGGGCTCGCCGGCGTGGCCACAGTCGCCGAAGCGGCAGGCTGCGGCGAGCTCCTCGATGTCGCCGAACGCGCGCTCGGCGGCCAGGCCCACGTCGTGCGGCAGCACGGCGCGCAGGCCGGGGGTGTCGATCAGCACGCCGCCACCCGCGAGCACGTGCAGCTCGCGGTGGGTCGTTGTGTGACGGCCCTTGCCGTCGCGCCGCACCTCCGCGGTCGCCGCGACGTCGTGGCCGACGAGGGCGTTCACGAGCGTGCTCTTGCCGGCTCCCGAGCGCCCGAGCAGCACGGCCGTCGAGCCGGCCAGTCGCGCGCGCAGCTCGTCGAGGCCGGCGGTCGTGCGCACGCTCAGCGCGAGCACGGGAGCGCCCAGTGCGGCTGCCTCGGCCTCGGCCACGGCAGCGGCGAGCTCGGCACACGCATCGGCCTTGGTCAGGACGACCAGCGGCTCCGCCCCGCTCTCCCAGGCGACCAGGAGAAAGCGCTCCAGGCGCCGCGCCGAGAACGGATGATCGAGCGCGTTCGCCACGACGACGACGTCGACGTTTGCGGCTACGACCGGCGACGAGCTCGAATCGTCGGGCATGCGGCGCCCGAGCAACGTGCGCCGCTCGAGCACGGCGGCGATGCCACCGCCGTCGTCCACGACCAGCCAGTCGCCGACGGCCAGCTCAGCGGCCAGGTGATCGGTGGCCACGCGCAGCTCGCCGCTCGCGGCGCGCAGCATGGCGTATCCACGGTCGATGCGCACAACACGCGCGGCCGCGGAAGGGTCATGGCCGAGCTCTGTGAGCTCGGCGGAGCGGCGCTCGTCCCAGACGAGCTGGGCAAGCGCCGCGGGCAGATAGGTCAACGCGGATCTCCAACGGGGTGATTGCGGCGCCCCGCGCGCCTGCTCGGTGACTAGACCGTGCGGCGGAGCGCCCCGGATGGCAGGGTCGCGCTCAGGCAGAAGTCGGACATTTCCCCATCACCCCTTTCGCGGGCGCCGGCGTTGACCGGCCCACTCTACCGCTACCGTCCTCGCCACATGGGAGCCGAGGCCCGCATCACCGCCGTCGAGACACGACGCTATCGCTTTCCGCTCGACCCGCCGTTCCGCGCCGCCTGGGATCCGATCCCCCGTACCCACCAGGACGCCACGCTCGTGCTCGTTCGCTCCGACGCGGGCGTCACCGGCTATGCGAGCGGCGATCACCTGCCCGACCGCGAGGTGCTCGAGCACTTCCTCGTCGGCCTCGACCCGTTGCGAGTCGAGGCCGTGCGAGAGATCTGCGAGACCGTCGACTTCCACGGCGGCAGGCCGTGGACGCTCGAGTGCGCGGTCTGGGATCTCGCCGGCCGCCTGCTCGACACGCCCGTATGGCGCCTGCTCGGCGGGCGCAACGAGCGCATGCTCGCGTACGCCTCGAGCGGTGAGCTGGTCGACCCGGACGAGCGCGCGCGCCGCGCCGTCGCGTTGCGCGAGCGCGGGGTGCGCGCGCTCAAATTGCGCTTCCATCACGCCGACTGGCGCGAGGACGTCGCCGTGGTCGAGCACGTCCGCGCCGCCGTCGGCGACGACTTCGAGTTGATGGTGGACGCGAACCAGGGCTGGCGCATGGCCGGCGATCGCGAGCCTCGCTGGGACGTCCCGACCGCCGCCCGCTGCGCCCGTGAGCTCGAGCGCCTGGGCGCGTACTGGCTCGAGGAGCCGCTGCGCTGCGACGACGTGGAGGGCTATGCCGCGCTGCGGCGGCTGACAGGCATCCGCATCGCCGCCGGCGAGATGGTCCGAGGTGCCCACGAGGCGCGCGATCTCGTGCTGCGCGGCGGTGTCGACGTGCTGCAACCCGATGTGGTGCTCTCCGGCGGCATCTCCGGCTGCCGCCGCCTGGCGGCTCTGGCCGACCTGTGCGGGCGCATGTTCAGCCCGCACACGTGGTCGAACGGCTATGGCCTGGTCTGCAACTTGCATCTGACGCTGGGCGTCTCGACCTGCCCGTTCGTCGAGGTGCCGTACGACCCTCCGGCGTGGTCTGGAGAGCGGCGCGACTGGCTGCTGCCGGCAGTGGTCGAGATCGCCTCGGACGGGACGATCGCGCCCCCGCCCGGGCCCGGGCTCGGCGTCACCCCCGACCTCGATGCGCTGGATCGCTGGAGGGTGGCGTGAGGGCGGTCGTGCTGCGGGAGCCGGGGGACGTCCGGGTCGAGGAGGTCCAGCTCGCACAACCGAAGGCCGGCGAGGTGCTCGTGCGCATCGCCGCCTGCGGCGTCTGCCACTCCGACCTGCACCTCGCGGACGGCCGCCTGGGCGAGGGACGCTGGCCGATGGTGCTCGGGCACGAGGGCGCCGGAATCGTCGAAGCCGTCGGTGCGGGGGTCGTCGACGTCGCTCCCGGGGATCGCATCGTGCTGTGCATGATCCCGTCCTGCGGCTCCTGCAGCGCCTGCCGCGCGGGGCGGCCGACGCTCTGCGGCCCGGCCGGCGAGGCGGGAGTGCACGGCACGATGATGGACGGCACCTCGCGCCTGTCGCTGCCGGACGGCACGCCGCTCCAGCACGGCCTCACGGTCGCGTGCTTCGCCGAGCGCGTGGTGGTAGCGGCCCCGGGCGTCGTGCGCCTGACCGTCGACGTGCCGCTGTGGCAGGCCGCGCTGCTGGGCTGCGGCGCGGTGACCGGCATCGGCGCAGTCCGCAACGTCGCACGGCCGCGCATCGGCGAGCGGGCTGCCGTGATCGGCTGCGGCGGCGTCGGGCAGCAGGTCATCGCCGGCCTCGTGCTGGCGGGCGCGGGCGCCATCGTCGCGGTCGACCGCGATCCGGCCGTCCTCGAGCTCGCGCTCGCGCGTGGAGCCACGCACGCCGTGGACGCGCGCTCGGATGACCCGGCTGCGGCCGTGCGCGAGCTGACCGACGGCGGCGTCGACCACGCTTTCGAGGTCGTCGGGCGGCCCGAGACGATGCGACTCGCATGGGACTGCCTGCGCGCGGGCGGCACGGCGGTCGTCGTCGGCCTGGCAGCCGTCGGCGTCGAGGCCGCCTTCCCGGCCATCGAATTCCTCTCCGACAAGGGCATCAAGGGCTGCTACTACGGCAGCGGCAACCCCTCGGTCGAGCTCGCCTCGCTCGTGCAGCTGGCCGCCGACGGGCGCCTCGTGCTGGCGGACGTCGTGACGCACCTGACCGATCTCGATGGCATTCCCGAAGGCCTGGAGCGCCTGCGGCGGGGCGCAGGCGGTCGCACGGTCGCGATCCTCGATCCGGAGACTGCCGGCGTGGAGGTCTAGGCAGTCGGTTCGACGCTCGACTGCTCGCGCACGTGCGACACGATGTGCACGACCGGGCCGTCGAACAGCTTCTTGACCTGCTCGACGACGTTCTTGCGCAGCCAGCGCGAGCGCGCGAGGGGATGCGTCGAGATCACGATCATGTCGGCGTCGAAGCGATCGAGCGCATCTCGCACCGCCGCGACCG
>JALYLC010000274.1 GCA_030774435.1 Actinomycetota bacterium | reverse complement strand
GGCGGAACGTGAGTGAAATGTCGAGGTACGGGTTCGGCGACTGCTCGTGCGGGAGTTGGATGTTGAACCCGACCGAGAGCCCGCCGCCCTCTTTCGCGCCGCGATTCGCCGCTTCCATCACACCCGGCCCGCCGCCGGTCACGACCGCCCAGCCCAGTTCGGCGAAGCGGCGGCCTGCGGCGCGCGCCTCCTCGTACACCGGGTTGCCTTCCCCGATGCGGGCCGAGCCGAAGATGGTCACCGCGGGCTGGTCGATCTTGTCGACCGCCTGGAAGCCCTCGCGGAACTCGTGGGCGATCAGCGCGATGTCCTGCTCCAGATCCTCAGTCTTCTCCTCGGCGGAGAGGATCCGCCTGTCTTCCATCAGAAGTTGCGAGGCACGTGCGTCGCGTGCATGCCGAGCACGAGCAGGGCCGCGAGACCGAAATAGAGCACGCCGACGATGAGTCGCTGATGCGGTTTGACCCGGTAGTACTCCTGCATCTCGGGATGGTGACGCGTCTTCCAGCGGCGCCAGAGCTCTGACGCGGAGAAGAGCAGGATGATGATCAGGATCGGGTTTGGCTTCCAGATCACGAGGCCGAGCAGGCCGAGAAAACCGACCAGCCAGAGTGCCGGGTGCAAGGCGGCCGTGATGCGCCCTCCGTCGAGCGGCACGACCGGAAGCAGGTTGAAGAGATTGATGAAGAAGCCGAGAAAGGCGATCGCCTTCAGCGAGTTGGAGTCATACGCGACGCCTGCGATGTAGAGCGCAAGCGCGCCGGCCGAGCCGAGCAGCGGGCCGGCGATCGCAAGCTTTGCCTCGCGCCAGGCGTTGTGCGGCATCTCCTTGAGCGTGATCAGGGCGCCCATGAACGGGATGAAGAGCGGCGCCGACACCGGCAGCCCCTGTCGCTTCGCCTCCAGCACGTGTCCCATCTCGTGCACGAACAACAGCACCACGAGTCCGATCCCGAACCACCACCCGCCGATCCAGACGTAGACCGCAGCCGACACGAACATCGAGAACAGGAACTTGAACTTGAGCAGGACGACGCCGAACTTGGCGAGGAACGCGCCGATGCCGGCGATCGGCGCCCAGAGCTTCCGAAACAGTCCACGCCAATCCGTCCCGCGAGGCTGAATCGGCTCGTACTGGCGCCACTCCTGGGGGTATTGCTCCATGTCAGCCATTGTGCCTATCGGTATCGGTCACACCGCGGCTGCTCAGGAGCCCTCGGAGTTGGGGCCCGCCTGCACAGCGGTCGAGCCCTCAGTTCAGGAAGGCGCGCGCAACCGCGCCGGCAGGACTGACGGCGCCGGCGCCCCAGAGTGCGGCTGCAGTCAAAGCTTCAATGTGCGCCAGCCGGCCCCGGCACAGCTGCGCGGAATGGTCGCGGCAAACACGATCTCGCTGAAGACGCCTGCCGGAGCAAGGGCGGCGAACCTGGCCGCGGGGAAGTACGTCATCGTCGTGAACGATCGAAGCCGTGGCAACAACTTTCACCTCAGCGGCAAGGGCGTCAATCGACGAACAGGCGTGGAGTTTGTCGGGAGGAAGGAGTGGACGATCACGCTCGCTCCCGGCTCTCTCTACACGTACCGATCCGACTCGAGGCCGTCACTGCGCCGGACCTTCCGCACGCTTGACTGAAGGTTGGCCCCGACACCAGCGTCGGGGCCAACCTCCCCACCTCAACTATCTTTCGCCGGTCCCGCCTCTGCAGAGACCAAGCGTGCCTGGTGAGCCTTTGGGCAGGCCGTAGTACTTCCAAGAGTCCGCCGCGGTCTGAACCTGGGACACGATCTGTCCCGACTCCGAGTCGAAGTCATTCAGCCCACTAGCGGCGCAGGCCGAGTTCGCCGTGCCCACGGCACCCGTTTTGTCGGGATTGCCACCCGGCTGCGCCGTGGCGGCGCTACCCGGAGGGCCCTTTACTTCACCAGCGAGCGCGGCACTGACACCCCCGCCCGCGAAGACGGCTGCACAGAGCGCAGCCGCGAGGATTGACCTCTTGCTCATCTACTTACCTCCCCGTGTAAGGAGACGCCCAGTCTGGGCGGCTCACGCCAAATTTATAGGGTCGATGCCAGCCCCGAATGGGCCGGACGGCCCACGAAGCGTTGATCTGTCCCAACGATGCACTCGCGCGAGGAGTCGCCCTCGAATCTATGAACCGCGTCCGAATGCCGGCGTTTGGCACAACATGCAGATCCTCCGAACATCGCCGATCGGCCAACGACACAGGACCTTCGGGTATCGAGGCAGCGGCCCCCGTGCGCTGGACTTGTAGGGCCGTGGCGAGAGACAACGTGCATACACCAGACGACCAACAGCCGGGCTTCGCCTACAGGCTCGGGCTGAGCATGCTCTTCTTCGTCGCTCTGTCGGGCCTTGGGCTAGTCGCGTGGAAGTTCGTCGTCCACGGGCCCTGGTGGGTCTTT
The DNA here is from genome assembly GCA_030774435.1 of Actinomycetota bacterium. Classification (GTDB taxonomy): domain Bacteria; phylum Actinomycetota; class Thermoleophilia; order Gaiellales; family JALYLC01; genus JALYLC01. Next base: position 443 of record JALYLC010000274.1, on the reverse strand, counting down.
GCGGGCGTGGTCCTCTTCATCCTCTGGTGGTTCGAGGGACCCGGAAAATGATCGTCGGGCCATCGCCCACACCCTCCCCCCGCTGACTCGGAGCCGTCCCTCGTCGTCAGCGTTGCGCTGTCGTCGCTGCGCGAGTCCCTGTGTCAGCCGGGTGTCAGACGCCCTCTATTAGTACTCGCGCGCGGCGACTCCCTTGGATCTATGAACCGCGTCCGATCCACTCCTCGCCTCCGTCGTAGAACTCCTTCTTCCAGAGCGGCACCTGGCCTTTGAGCGTGTCGATTGCCTCCTTGCACGCGGCAAGTGCGTCCTGCCGGTGTGGCGCCGAGACGGCGATCACGACGCTCGCCTCGCCGATGTCGACGCGGCCGGTGCGATGGTGGATCGCGATCTCGCAAAGGTCGTAGCGGCGCTTCAGGTCCGCGGCAATGTCGGCCATCACC
>JALYLC010000273.1 GCA_030774435.1 Actinomycetota bacterium | reverse complement strand
GCGCTGGCTCGAGCTGGCGCGCCGCGCCCCCGAGATCGGGCTGCGCACGTGCGGCTCGCTGCTCCTCGCGCGCACTGCCGAGGAGATCGCGCTGCTCGAGCAGGTCTGCGCGCAGCCCGACGCAGCCACGCGCGGCCTCTCGCTCGTGACGGCGGAGCAGGCCCGCCGGCTGAACCCCGCCCTGGGCGGCTCCTTCTCGTGCGCGCTCTACTGCGAGCTGGATGCGGTGGTCGAGCCGCGGCGGATCCTGCCGGCGCTGCGCGGACTGGCGGCGGCCTCGGGCTCGTACACCTTCCTGCCCGGCCGCACCGTGGTCGACGTCGACGGCGCGCGCGTGCGCGACCACCACGGCGATGCGCACGACGGCGACATCGTGCTCGTCTGCACCGGCGCGGCGCTGGAGCTCTACGGGGCGGATCGCGTTGCCGCGGCGCAGCTGCGCACGGTCCGCCTGCAGATGGCGGAGACCGCACCACAGCCCGCGAGCCCGCTCGCGACCGCCGTGGCCAATGCGGACTCCATGCGCTACTACCCCGGGTTCGACCTGCCGGCCCGGGAACTGCTCCCCCACCCGGATCCCGCCGTCGATCGGTACGAGGCCCAGCTGCTGCTGGCGCCGAGGCGAGACGGCGCGATCACGATCGGCGACACGCACGCGTTCGATGCACCGGGCGCGTTCGGTTCCGACGACGAGGCGCACTCCTACCTCGAGCGCGAGGCGGCGGCGGCGTTCGGGGCGCCGCTGCCGCCGGTCGCGCGCCGCTGGGAGGGCGCCTACCTGCGTCGCTGCGACGGGCGCGACTGGGCCTGGCGCGAGGAGATTCGCCCTGGCGTCGTGGCAGTCGCCGGCACCGGCGGCATGGGCGTGACGGGCTCACAACACCTGGCGCTGGAGACGCTCGATGTCCTCGACCTCTAACGGCCACGGCCACGTCACGGTGAACGGACGCACCTACCGGCGTCCCCACCGGCAGACCGTCGTGGTCTGCATCGACGGCTGCGACCCCGCCTACCTCGAGGACGCGTTCGCGCGCTCGCTGATCCCGCGCATCGCCGAGCTGACCCAGCAGGGAGCCGTCGTCGAGGCGCGCTCGCAGATGCCGAGCTTCACCAACCCGAACAACGTCTCCATCGTGACCGGATTGGCTCCCGCGGGGCATGGCATCTCCGGCAACGCCGTCCTGGGCAGCGACGGGGAGGAGCATCAGCTCACCGATCCAGCAATGCTGCGCGCCGAGACGATCCCGAACGCGTTCCACGCGGCCGGCGTGCCCACGCTGGTGGTGACGGTCAAGGACAAGCTGCGGCGCCTGCTCGCTGCGCCGGGCGTCCCCTGCGTGTCGGTGGAGAAGGCGCAGCTGCACGACGTGCCGGCCGGCATCGAGTTGCACGAGCTGATCGAGCGGCCGGTTCCCGGTGTCTACGACTGGGATTGCTCGCCCTATGCGCTCGAACTCGCCCTCGTGCTCGCCCAGCGGCTCGGCAGCGAGCTGACGTACGTGTCGCTGACCGACTACGTGCAGCACGCGCACGCCCCGGGGACTGCCGTCAGCGACGCCTTCCTGTCCTACGTCGATCAGCTCGTGGGTGCCTATCTGGACGCCGGCTTCGACATGGGGCTGGTCGCCGATCACGGCATGAACGACAAGGCCGGCCCGGACGGCTCGCCCAACGTGCGCTACCTCGCCGACGAGCTGGAGGGGGTCGTGCGCGATGCGCAGATCGTGTTGCCGATCACCGATCCGCACGTCGTCCACCACGCGGCGCTGGGCTCGTGCGCGTGGGTCTACGTGCCCGCGAGCGAGCGCGAGCAGGCCGCAGACCTGCTGGCTGCGCTGCCGGGCGTCGATGACGTGCTCGAGCGGGAACGGGCAGCGCGCCTGCTCGCGCTGCCGCCCGATCGCATCGGCGATCTCGTCGTGCTCGCGGATCGCCGGACGGTGCTCGGCCGGCGCGACGGCGAGCACGATCTCTCGGCCCTGGTCGGCCGGCTGCGCTCGCACGGCGGGCGCCACGAGCAGGCGGTGCCGCTGCTGCTCTCGGTGCCGCTGCGGCGCAGCGGCCGCGGCAGCACGAACGCCGACGTCCACGACCTGCTGCTGAACGCGTGATCCAGGAGCGCATCGCGGTCGTCGACCCGTTCAGCGGGCGCCTCGTCGGCGAGGTGCCGGTGATGGGCCGCGCGGCCGTGCAGAGCGCGCTCGACGACGCCGCGGCCTTCCGCTACGAGCTCGACCGGCACGAGCGCTCGACGCTGCTCTTCGCGGTGGCCGAACGCATCGGGGACGAGGAGGACCGCCTCGCGGCGCTGATCTCGTCAGAGTCAGGTCTCTGCCTGCGCGACACCCGCCACGAGGTGCAGCGCGGGCGCGACGTCTTCCGCGCAGCGGCGATCGAGGCCCTGCGTGACGATGGCGAGGCCTTCGCCTGCGACACGTCGGCGGTCGGTCGCCGGCGCCGCGCGATCACGCATCGCGAGCCCGTCGGCATGGCCGCGGCCATCACGCCCTTCAACCACCCGCTCAACCAGGTGGCGCACAAGGTTGCGCCGGCGATCGCGGCGGGGACGCCGATCGTGCTCAAGCCGTCGGAGCGGACGCCGCTGACGGCGCTCTGGCTGCTGGACGCCCTGGCCGAGTGCGGGCTGCCGCACGATGCAGTGCAGCTCGTCACCGGGGATCCGAGCGAGATCGGCGCCGCGATGCTCGAGCACCCCGCGGTCGAGGTGGTGCTGTTCACCGGCAGCGTCGGCGTCGGTAAGTCGATCGCGGCCAATCTCGGCTACCGGCGGGCCGTGCTGGAGCTGGGCGGCAACGACCCCCTGCTCGTGCTCGACGGCGCCCGCATCGAGCGCGCTGCGGAGCTCGCCGTGACAGGCGCGTTCGCCAACAGCGGCCAGCGCTGCACCGCGGTGAAGCGCATCATCGCGCTGGATTCGCTGGCCGACGAGCTTGCGCAGGCCGTCGCCCAGCGCGCCGCGCTGCTGGTGGCGGGCGATCCCCTCGACGAGCGCACGGATGTCGGCACGGTGATCTCGGAAGCGGCGGCCGTGGAGATCGAGCAGCGGATACGAGACGCCGTCGATTCGGGTGCCCGCCTGCTGGCCGGCGGCGACCGCCGCGGCGCGCAGATCGAGCCGTGCGTGCTGGATCGCGTGCGGCCCGAGATGCCGGTCGTCGCGCTCGAGACGTTCGGTCCCGTCGCGCCGATCCTGCGCGTGCGCGATGCGGACGAGGCGATCGCGCTCGCCAACGCGACGCCCTACGGGCTCTCGGCCGGCGTGGTCACGGCCGACCTCGAGCTCGCCCTGCGCTGCGCGCGCGAATTGCGCTGCGGCAGCGTCAACATCGACGAGGTGCCCGGCTTCCGCACGGAGCTGACACCGTTCGGCGGCATCGGCGACTCCGGCCTGGGCGTCAAGGAGGGAGTGCGCGAGACGATCCGCGCGCTCACGGTCGGCAAGCTCGTCAGCTTCCCGTGGTAGCCGGCAGGTAGCGGGCGGGGTCGCGCCCGCTACCAGCCGGTGTCGGTCTCCGCCTCGAAGATGTCGGCAAGGGTCGGCAGGCGCCGTCGCACGGCTTTCGTGAAGGCGCGGCGGTACTCCGCCTCGGTGGCCTCGTCGAGCGTCGCGGCGTAGCTGTCGCAGAGCTCGGCCAGCGCCTCGGCCGCCCAGTCGACGCGATCCTGCTCATCGCCGAATGCCTCCTCCGCTCCCGCGCGGGAGGCGCGGCGCCAGCGCTCTCGGTATTCGACGATCTCGGCCAGCAGGTCCGCGTTCTCCTCGCAGTAGAGATCGAGCTGACGCGAGATGAGATCGGCGAAGCGCTTGCGGCCGAACATCAGAGATCCGTGCGGGCGAGTTGGGCGCGTCCCACGGCGACCGCTCGCTCGGGGCGGTCCCAGGGCGCGATCTGTACGTCGGCCAGGGCGAGCGTGCGACCGGCGCGCAGGCAGCGGGCCTCGACGCGGTGCGGCTCGCGAGCAGCCACGCGCAGGAAGTCGCAGCGCAGGTCGACCATGACCCAGTCACCCTCGCGCTCGTGCACCACGGCGAACCACGCGGCCGTGTCGACACAGGTCGCGAGCGCGCCGCCGTGCAGGTACTCCGGCTCATCGCTGCCGACGGCCAGGTCGGGCGGGTCGAGCCGCAGGACGGCGACGCCGTCCTCGAAGCCGTGCAGTGCGAGTCCGAGAGCGGCGTCGAGACGGGAGGGTGCGAGAGCGCGCAACTCGGCCTCGGTCATGCGCTGACGGCAGCGGCCAGGCGCCGCCGTCGCAGGCCGAGCGCGAGCATCAGCATTGCGCCGGCGAGTGTCAGCGAGATTCCGGGGAGCGGAGCGCCCACGGCGAACAGCGCGAGGCCGGCCCCCGTGATCGCTCCGGCGGCTTCCCGCTGCGGGCGTCCCGCGGCGAGCGCCGCGAGCACGAGCAGGGCGGGAGCGAGCGGGATCATCAGCGTGATGTCGACCTCGCGCAGTCCCACCATGACGGCCAGGGCGATCGCAAGCGACGCCGTCAGGAGCGCGGCCTCGCGCCGGCTGCCGACGATCCCGAGGACGAGCCCGGCGAGCAATCCCGCGACGAGCGGCCATGCGCTGCCGAGCGCGAGCGTGAGCGCGGGCCCCGCGAGACCGGCGGTGATAGCCAGGATCGCGCGGCGCAGCGAGACCGAGCGCGCGGCGAGCAGACCGACGCTCGCGCCGACCGCCGGCCACACCAGCGGGCCGGCGAAGGAGAGCGTCCCGAACATCGCGATCACGCCGACCGCCGCCCACAGCCAGAAGCGTCCGAGGCTCGCGCGCTGCATCAGGCCGACCGGCATGCGCTCAGATTAACGCTCAGATCAATGCAGAGGCGGCTCCCAGCCCTCGAGCACGGGTGGCTTCCAGTCGGTTCCCACCGTCTCGGAGCCCGGGACCCAGGAGCCGAGGAACGGCTGCGGGAACTTGCAGTGCTCGCGCTTGAGCTGGATGCCGTAGGAGTTGCCCGACTGCAGGTGCTTGATCAGCACCTTGCGCGCCAGCTCGTCCTCGCGTCCGGGCGGGATCTCGAAGTAGATCTTGATGAACGCGTTCGTGTAGCGGTCGAACACGGCCGGAACGCCGTCCTCGACGAGCAGGTGGATGTCCTCGAGCCAGTTGAGGTCCTCGCCCGGGGTGGCGGCCATCAGGTCGATGTCCTCCACCAGGCTACGGTCCTCCTGGTACGGGAAGCGCTGCCCTGCGAGCGACTCTGCGTCGATCGCGACGCCTGCGCCGGGATGGCTGTACTTCGACATCGCTCAGTCCCCCGCCGTCGGAACGTTGAGGCCCTGCGGGACCTGCTGGTGGAACAGCATGTCCTGCTGGCGCTCCAGCAGCGACTTGATCTCGTTCAGGGTGTTCTGCTCGGTGACGCCCGGGATGTAGTTCGTGCCGGCCAG
>JALYLC010000272.1 GCA_030774435.1 Actinomycetota bacterium | reverse complement strand
GGGGCGCGCGGCTCCGGCCACCACGACAAGAAGCTCTAAGGTTCCGAAGTGGCCGCGACCGCCGAGCGCACGACGATCGCCACCACCGGTCTGACCAAGCGCTACGACGACATCGTGGCGCTCGACGAGGTCAGCCTGGAGATCGCCGACGACGCGATCGGACTCCTCGGCGCCAACGGCGCCGGCAAGTCGACGCTCATGCGCGCGCTGCTCGGCCTCGTCGAGCCCGACGCCGGCGCGGCGAGGCTGCTCGGCATCGATGCAGCCGCACGCGGCCTCGAGCTGCGCCGGCGCATCGGCTACATGCCCGAGCACGAGTGCCTGCCCAGCTGGATGACCGCACGCGATCTCGTGGTGCACCTGGGCGAGCTGCGCGGGCTGCCGCGCCGCATCGCCGTGCTGCGAACGAGCGAAGTGCTGTTCCAGGTCGGCCTCGAGGAGGAGCGCCTGCGCCTGATCGGGACGTTCTCGACCGGCATGCGCCAGAGGGTCAAGCTCGCCCAGGCGCTCGTGCACTCGCCCGAGCTCGTCGTGCTCGACGAGCCCACCAACGGGCTCGACCCACAGGGGCGCGAGGAGATGCTCGAGCTCGTACGCCGGCTCTCGCGCGATCTCGATATTCGCGTCCTCTTCTCCTCCCACGTGCTGGAGGACGTCGAGCGCACGTGCGACGCCGTCGTCGTGCTGCGGGACGGTCGCGTGGCCGCCCAGGGCCGCATCAGCGAGTTGCGCGGGCGGGAGGCAGGCAGCGCGCGGCTCAGCGCCGTGGGGGATCTGGCCGCACTGCGCGCTGCGCTGACTGCGCGTGGCGTCGACGTCGAGGACGGCGAGGAGGGCTGGCTGGCGGTGCGCGGCGATCCGGCGCTGCTGCCCGACGCCGTGCGCGACGCCTGCGCGGAGGCCGGGATCAGCCTGCGCGCGCTCCTGCCGGGCGATCGCACGCTCGAAGACGCCGTGATCGGCGCGATCGCATGAGCGCCCGACTCGAGGACACCCGCTATGCGCGCTACGACGGAGTGCGCAGGCCGCCCTGGTTCGCCGTCATCTCGCTGGCGCGCTGGAGCGCGTTCGGGGCACTGGGCGCCCGCAAGAGCTGGCGCGCGAAGTTCCTGCCGATCGCGCTCACGCTGATCGCCGCTCTGCCCGCGTTCGCCGTGCTCGCGATCCGCGCGATCGTCGGGCAGCGCTTCGCCGACCGCTTCCCCGAGCTCATCCCCTATCGCCAGTACCTGACCGAGATCGGCCTCGACGTCACGATCTTCGCGGCCATCCTCTGCCCCGAGCTGCTGTGCCCCGACCGGCGCGACAACGTGCTCTCGCTCTACCTGTCGACGGCCGTCGGGCGGCTCACGTATGTCACCGGCAAGTTCCTCGCCGCGCTGGTGCCGCTGCTCAGCCTGACGCTGCTGCCGGTGCTGCTGCTGTTCGTCGGCAACACGTTCTTCGCCGACTCGGCCACGGGCTACCTCGGCGACCACTGGCAGGATTCGCTGCGCATCATCGCCTCGGGCCTGTTGCTGGCGTCGTACGTCAGCCTCGTCGGGCTTGCGGTCGCCTCGTTCACGAGCAGGCGCGCGTTCGCGCTCGGTGGCTACGCCGCGCTGATGCTGATCCCGACCTTCGTGGGCGGCTCGCTCGTCCGCGACGCCGGCCTCGATCGCCACCTGCAGCTGATCATGCTCGGCCGTCTCCCGATCGCCGCCGCGCGTTCGCTCTACAGCGGCGAACAGAACCCCGAGTTTGCGCTGGCAGGCTGGTGGTGGTGGTCGGCGAGCGCCGTCGTGATGGCGATCGCGGCCGGCTGCCTCTGGTGGCGCTACCGCAGGGCAGACGCGTGACGGTCGTCTTCCGGGGCGTCTCCAAGTGGTACGGCGACACCGTCGCTCTCGCAGAGGTGTCGTTCGAGCTGACGCCTGGCGTCACCGGCCTGCTCGGCCACAACGGCGCGGGCAAGTCCACTGCGCTCGCGCTGTGCGCGGGCTTCGCCGATCCGAGCACCGGCACCGTGCGCGTGCTCGGCTGCGATCCGCGCCGCGAGCCCGAGGTCTACCGGCGGATCGGGATCGTGCACGACCGCGACGGCCTCTGGCCGTTCCTCACGGCGCGCGAGCTTGTCGAAATGATGGCCGGGCTGCGCGACGTGCCCGATCCACCGCGAGCGGCGGCCGAGGCGATCGCGAACGTAGGCCTCGAGGACGCCGCCGAGCGCCGGGTCGGCGGCTTCTCGAAGGGCATGCGGCAGCGCGTCAAGCTGGCTCAGGCTCTCGTGCACTCACCCGAGCTTCTGCTGCTCGACGAGCCGCTCAACGGCCTCGACCCGGTACAGCGCCGCCACGTCGTCGAGCTGATCCGCCGGCTCGGCGCCGAGGGGCGAACCGTGCTCGTGTCCTCGCACGTCCTGCACGAAGTGGAGCGAATGGCGCACCGCGTCGTCGTGCTCGTCAACGGGCGCCTCGTGGCGGAGGGCGAGACCGGCGCGATCCGCGATCTGATCCGCGACCGGCCCCGCACTCTGCGCATCGCGGCAGGCGCCGCGGCGCAGGCACTGGCGCGCGAGCTGGTCGGCGAGGGCCTCGCGAGCGGCGTGCGGATCGACGACGGCACGCTCGTAGTCGAGACCGCCGACATGGACGCGCTCGGCCGCCGGCTGATGCCACTGGCGCGCGACCTGGGCGCCAGGGTCGACCGCGTGGAGCCGCTCGGCGACGACCTCGAGAGCGTCTACACCTACCTCACGGATCACGCTCGCGGCCGGGGTCGCTGAGTGAACGGCGCGCTCTTCCGCCTGGCGCTGCGCCGGCTGCTGCTGCGGCGGCGTTCCGTCCTCCTTGCCTTCGCGCCCATGCTCGCGGCGCTCGTCGCCGTCGTCCAGGCTGCCGGCGGCACCGCGGATGCCAAGGCGTTCGCCTCGCTGATGGAGCAACTGTTCCTGCCGACCATCCTGCCGTTCCTGGCGCTCGTGATCGGCTCCAGCGCGATCGGCGAGGAACGCGACGACGGCACCATCCTGTACCTCGCCTCGACTCCACTTCCGAGGCTCGCGATCGCGCTTCCCGCAATCGTCGCCGCGGCGCTCACGACCATCGTGCTCTGCTTGCCGGGCCTCGCGATCGTGCTCGCGCTCTCGCCGGGGGACGACTTCACGATCTCGGCCGCCGCCTGGGCGCTGGCCTCGGTCGTGGCTGGGGCCTGTGCCTACGCCGCGGCGTTCGGCGCGCTCTCGCTGCGGGTCAAGCGGCCGGTCGTGATCGGTCTGGTCTACGTACTCTTCTGGGAGGGCTCCATCGCGACGTTCGCACCCAACGCGCGCTGGCTCTCGCTGGGCGCCTACGCGCGAGCCATCGTCGCCGGCGGCCTGCCCTCCTCCTCCGACTTCAACGTGCCCGCGATCGGCGCCCTCGCGGCCGCGGCCGTGCTGGCGGGACTCGCCGCGATGGCGACCTGGTGGTGCGGCCGCCGCCTCGCCCGCCTCGAGTTGCCCTGACCCTGCCGTCTGGGTATCGTCGGCAATGACCTGCACCTTGTAATGACCGCCCCCGACACCCACATTCCGGACGCGGGCGCCACCACCGCCACGACGGGGCGGCCCGTCATGCTGCTGACGCTGGACGTGCCTCTGGATGCGCGTGCCCAGCGCTTCGCGCTGGAGTCCGTGCTGGGTGCGGGCTGCCCGCTCGTGCTCTGCGATGCGGTGCCGGTGGGACCCAACTCGGCCGCGGCCGTATTGCGCATGCGCGGCCGGCCCGACGCCGACGCCTCGCTGCGCGCAGCCGCGGGCGAGGCGCGCTCGCTGGGTGTCCAGGTGGACGAGTTGATCTTCCACAGCCCGCGGCCGCTCGCCGCCGCCACTGCACTCTGCTCCGAGCGCGGCGTGGGGCTCCTGGTCTTCGGACCCTCACGCGCCGCGGCCGGCCGCTGGCGCTACCGCGCCTGGTCGCGCAGGGTGCGCCGCGACACGCCGTGCCTCGTCTGGTTCCCGGACGACTAAACACCAGCGGAGGATCCCTAGCGCACGCCGCTGGTGATCGTCGCCGTCGAGCGCAGATGGACGGCACCGTCACGGAGGCGCTCGGCCGCCAGCTCGAGGACGTCGGACCGGATCTGCTCGCGTGTGCCGCTGTCCGCCAGCGTGAGCCCGGCAACCACGGGCGCGGCGATGTCGCACATGAACGCCCAGTACTGCTCGGGCGTCTCGTGGACCATGTCGCTCGACACCTGATCCTCGGTGATGCCCCGAAGTCCCGCGTTGTCGAACACCTTGCGCATGAAGCCCTCAGGCGCACAGCGGAACAGGCCAGGCGAGCCGGGCGCCGGCGCGGGGATTTCCACGCGGCGGGCAATCGCGCCCATGATCGTCGTTGCCCACGGATTCGCCTCCGGCGCGCTCCAGACTGCGGCGCATACCCGCGCGCCCGGCTTTGCCGCGCGTGCCATTTCGCGCCCGGCAGCCTCGATGTCGGGGAAGAACATGAAGCCGAAGCGACACAGCACGGCGTCGAAGCTCGCGTCGTCGAACGGCAGCGCGCCGGCATCGCAGACCTGCGTGTCGAGGTTGTGGAGGCCTCGGCGAGCTGCGGTCGCGGCGGCAACGGCCAGCATGCCCTCGGCGAGGTCGGTCACCATCACGCGTCCGCCCGGAACGAGTGCCGCGGCGGTGAGCCCGGGCTCGCCGGTACCGGCGGCGATGTCGAGGACGTGCGAGTCGGCATGCAGCTCGGCACGCCGGATCATCGCGTCGCCGAAGGGCGCGAGCCAGCCGAGGACGAGCCCGTCCCATTTCTGCCAGCCCGCCGAGAACCGGTCCCACGTGTCCCGTTGCTGGTCCCGGATCCGATCGAGGTTCGCGGCCACGGTGCCTCGCGTACTCCGCGCCGGGCGGTTGTCCTGCGCCAGCCGTTCGATGAGGCCCGCAGCCATGACGGTGCCCGACGTGCTCTGCAACCGCCGAGCCGTGGCCGCCAGACGCGACCGTAACGCCGCGTCGGCGAGGAGGCCGTCGATGGCCCCGGTCAGCTGCTCGGGCGCGCACTCGTAGGTCGAGAGGCGCACGCCGAGGCCGGTCTCGTGGATGCGCTGCGCGTTGTCGTACTGATCCCAGAAGATCGGCAGCACGACCATCGGCTTGCCGTGGTGGAGCGCCTCGCAGATCGTGTTGTTGCCGCCGTGCGTGATCACGAGGTCGACCTGCGGAAGGATCGAGGGCTGCGGCAGATAGCCCTCGCCGCACATGTTGTCGTGCAGGCGGATCTGCTCGGCCAGCGGGCCCTTGGAGACGATCACGCGGTGAGCCGTAGCGCCGAGGATGTCTACGAGCCTCTGCATCAGCCCCACGTCGGCCGAGCCCAGTGAGCCCAGCGAGAGGTAGAGCAGCGCGCCCGGTCCCTCGCGCAGGTGCTCGGGGAGCTCCCAGGGCTCGCTCGTGCGCACGCTCGTCTGCACGTTGTGCCAGGTCGAGTCGAGCGGTCGCGAGCGGCGGTAGTCGGCCTCGTCGGGATAGCCGTAGAGATTCAGGTAGGGGGAGGTGTCCATGAACTCGAGCCCGGGCAGCGGCGCTGCGCCTGCTGCGCGCCGGAAGTCGTCGAACGACGCGCGCAGATCGGCGTGCGTCCGCCGGAACTCGTCCCTGAAGGCCACCCAGGCCGAGCGGTCGTCCTCGGGGTAGCCCGAGAACACGGGCGCGAGCTCCGGGTCGGGCAGCTCGAGCGGGTTGCAGGAGACGATGCGCACCCAGCGGCGCCCGCTGGCCGCGAGCGCCGGGAACGACACGACGTTGTCCTCGACGATCACGTCGGGCGCCAGCTCGTCGATGATCTCCAGCAGGCGGTCGTGGACGAAGCGCGCACCGTCGCAGAGCGCCTCGAACGTGGGCGCGACGAACTCGCCGAGCTGCTCGATCGTCGGCTTGCGGAACACGGGTGCCGTATCGCGGATGAAGTCGATCCAGAACTGACCCGGCGCCTCCTCCTGCTGCGGCGGCGGCCCCAGGCGCATGAGGCGCTCCTCGAAGCCACGCGCCTCGAGCGTGCCCGCGAACGACTCCTCGACGATGAACACGACGCGGTGCCCGCGCTCACGGAGCACGGCGCCGATGCCGGCGCAGTTGTTGGTCGGCCCGTGCGCGCCCTCGGGGAAGAAGACGATCGTCGCCATCGGGCTCAGGCGCCGCGGCGCCCGGCGATCGTCATGCCGAGGACGATGGTGGCGAGGGCCGCGGCGGGCAGCGAGGCGACGATTGCCGCCACGCCACCGAACACCGAGTAGGCGCCGAGCGCGACGGCGATTCCGGCGACGACCCCAGGAGCCAGCACGAGCCGCCGCTCGGCCATCCAGCGCGGTCCCGCCAGCCAGCCGAAGACGGCGTTCAGCTGGACGACGAAGCCCGCCGCAGCCGCCAGGCCGCCCACGAGCGGTCCTGCCAACAACGAGATGAGACCGGCCAATATCGCGACGAGCACCGTCACGATTCCGGCCCGGATCACCTTGGCATCACGCTGCGCGAGCTCTCGCCAGGGTTGCTCCATGGGGACGCTGCGGGGTGGGCGGAAACGCGCCCGCCCACCCCGCGCATGTCAGTCGCCCGCCGCAGCCTCAGCGCGGTGCTCTTCGAGCACCTCGCCCTTGTGCTGCTGGATTGCGTAGTAGTAGATCAACCCGAATCCGACCAGGATGATCGTGGCGAGGATCGGGCCCCATTTGTACGTGTCGTCGATGTACAGCTCCTTGCGCGGCCATTCGAGGTTGAGGGCCATGGCGGCGCCGTAGCCGATCGCGATCACGTTCAGGATCACGGCGTACTTGCCCAGAGCGAAGAGCCCTTCTCGGGCGTCCGCGAGGTTGCCTGGCCAGCCCGCCATCCGCTTGCGCAGGAGCGGGATGGTCACTCCCAGGTACGCGAGGTACATGAGGATGATGCCGAGCGACACGATGATCGTGAACGCCGACGGGTTGAGGACGTTGAACGCGAGGATGATCAGCGCGATCGCGCCCGAGGTCAGCGCCGGCACCACCGGCACCCGGTGCCGCGGCGAGACGGTCGCGAGCGGCCGCGCGAACGGCAGGTTGTCGTCGCGCGCCATCGCGAACAGGATGCGGATGCTCATCGCCTGGATCGCGAGGCAGCAGACGAAGATCGCCACGATCACGTCCCACAGCCAGACCTTGCCCCAGGTGTTGCCGAGCACGTCCTTCGTGATCGTCGCGAGGCCGCCGGCCGTCGCGTCCTTGTCGACGGCCATGGTGCCGATCCCGATCAGCAGGAAGCCCATCACGCCGGCTGTCAGCAGCGCGCGCCACACGGCCGTCGGAGCGGTCCGCCGTGGATCCTCGGTCTCCTCG
>JALYLC010000271.1 GCA_030774435.1 Actinomycetota bacterium | reverse complement strand
TGGTGATGATGGTCACCTACTTCATCCTCGACATTCTTCCGCCGAGCGAGCCGGTGCTATTGCTGCTCGTCGCCGCGTACATCGCCGGTTCGATCTTCGCCGAAATCGCTCCGGACCGGTTCTTGCGCGTGATGCCGGGAGGCGCGGACAATCTGGAACCCGACGCGTCCTTTATTGCGGGGCCGGCGGATCGTCGAGCGTCGCGCGACAGGGACAGGCGCGGCAAGCGTTAAGCGATGCCTGACAACGCGAATCCGGGAATGGCTGTCGGGCGACGGCGGATGACGCTCCGCTCGCTGCTGTTCAATCCTGCGACGATGACCGCGGCCATCGTCGTCCTGGTGGCGGCGCTCAACGCGACCAGCAATCCCCTCCTCGACCTGATCGAGCTTAACTGGCTCGACCTCCGGTTCAAGCTGCGCGGGCCGCTTGCCCCCACCGGGGCCGTCGTGGTCGCCGCGATCGACGAAAAAAGTCTCGCGACTGAAGGACACTGGCCTTGGCCGCGGTCCAGGATCGCAGCGCTGGTCGATGCGCTGTCGCGCGATGGTGCCAAGGTCATCGGCTTCGACATCACGTTCCCCGAGCCCGATGACAACGCTCGACTCGCGCTCATCGATCAGCTTTCCGGCAAGGTCAAATCCCTCGCGATCGACAGCCCGCCGCTGGCTGAGTTCATCCGTGAGAGCCGATCGGATGCCGACACCGATCAGGCGCTGGCGAGCGCTCTTCAACGTTCTTCGGCTGCAATCGTTCTCGGCTATTTTTTCCACACGAGCGAGGCGAGTGTCGGATACGAGCTGAAACAGGAAACGATCGACCAGCGCCTCGGCCGCATCGCGGCATCAAAATACCCGGTGGTCCTTATTCGGGATCAAAACACGGCCTCGGTGCCGTTCATCAAGGCCTACGCGGCTCAGACCAGCCTGCCCATGTTTACCGCGGTCGCCGCATCTTCGGGCCACTTCACCGTTGTGAGCGATGCAGACGGCGCCGTGCGCTGGGTGCCGTTAGTCATTCAGGCCGGTGACGAATTCTTTCCGCCGCTGTCGATCCTCTGCGCCTGGCACTATCTCGGCCGGCCGCCGCTGGCGATTCGCGTCGGCCAGAACGGCGTGGAAGGCGTGCAGCTCGGCGATCGGTTCTTGCCTACGGACGAGCACGGCCAGCTCCTGATCAACTTCCGCGGACCGCCGAACACCTTTACTCACTATAGCGCGTCGGACATTCTGGGCGGGAAGATGCCGGCCGGCACGTTCAAGGACAAGATCGTTGTTCTGGGCGCGACGGCCATCGGAATCGGGGACATCCGCACCACGCCGTTCGGTCCGGTATTTCCCGGCCCGGAGGTGCACGCAACCGTCATCGACAATATCCTGGCCGGAGACTTCGCCGCGCGACCTCGATGGTCGAGCGTCATCGACTTGCTGAGCATCGTCATTTTGGGCGCGCTGGCCGGGGTGGCGTTGCCGCGAATGAGCGCCTTGGGTGGGTTTTTCTTCGCCGCCTCGCTGGTCGCGGTCTACATGGCCGCCGCCTATGGGCTGTTCGTCATCGCGCGGCTGTGGCTCAACATGGTGTACCCGCTGACGACCGTGGCGATGTGCTACACGGTGCTAACCGTGGATCGGTACCTGACCGAGGAGCTGGAGCGCAAGAAGATCAAGGATACTTTCAAGCACTACGTTTCGGCCGAGGTGATCGAAGACGTGCTGGCCGATCCGGAGCACCTGAAACTCGGAGGGCAGGAGAAGGTCCTTTCGGTCATGTTCAGCGACCTGGTGGGCTTCACCTCCTACGCGGAAAAGTATCCGGCGTCCGAGATCATCGGGATTCTCTCCGACTACTACGACCGGATGACAGAGCAGGTGTTCGCACATCGTGGCACGCTCACTAATTACAACGGCGACGAGTTGATGGCGATCTTCGGCGCGCCGGTCGAGCAAGCCGATCACGCGCACCGCGCGTGCGCGGCAGCGCTGGCGATGCTCGCGCACCGCGACGCGCTCGCCGCCGAGTGGGCGAAGCTGGGACGGCCGCATTTACGCGCACGGACCGGCATCAACACCGGGCCGATGCTGGTCGGCAACGTCGGCTCGCGGTATCGGTTCGCCTATACGGTGCTCGGCGACGGCGTGAATCTGGCGTCACGGCTCGAGCAGCTTAACCGGGTGTATGGGACGCAGATCATGATCGGTGAATACACCGCCAGGCAGGTTGCGGCGGCATTCATGCTGCGGCAGATCGATCGGGTCCGGGTCAAGGGGCGCCAGCAGGCGCTGGACATCTATGAGCTCATCGGTACGCTCGACGCGCCGATTCCGGCATCGCAACGGGAGATGCTGGACCGATATGCGATTGCATTAAAGGCCTACCGCGAGCGGCAATGGGACGACGCGGCGGCCTTGTTCGAGAAATGTCTGTCGCTGTGCCCGGAAGACGGGCCCTCGCTGGTCATGGCGGAGCGGTGCCGGATCTACAGCGCCACGCCGTCGCCCCGAGATTGGGACGGCACGTTCGACCACCTTACCAAGTGATAGACGTCGTCGTGAACGGCGGTCTGCTCGGCCCCCGCCCAATGCGCACGCGCCGGGCTCACCGTGTGATGGACCTTTAACGCCCGAAGGCGACCACGCCGCTCACTCCAGTGCCGAGCCCGAAGCCGGCGGTGAAGGCGACACCCGCGCCTTGCGCCTGCGAACCGGCAAAGAACCCGCCGAAAGTTCCACCCGGCACGCCGCCGACGCACGGCCCGGTACACGTAACGGAATTGAAGCCGGACGAGAAACGGCCCGTAGTCGGGCTGAAGCCGGTGACGCCGTTCATCTGAAAGGTATTTTGCGCCGACGTATTGGTCGCATTGATGCTGACGCTGAGCGAACGGTTGACAAAATCGGCGGTCAGGCTCGCGTTGTTGAGCCTTTCGACGGTGCTGTCGAACACCGACCCGACCGGCGCGAACGTCAAGGTGCCGAGCGATGCCGGCAGCGAGTTCGTGGCGTCCCCGCTGATCCAAGGCTGGCGCTGCCCGCTGGTGGTGGTGAAGGTGTTGTAATTGGAGTCCGTGATGCGCGATCCGCCTCCGGTCCAGGTGCCCCAGACCAGGTTGCCCGCGCCGGGCGCGGTACCCGCGATCGTGTTCGTGGCTGTTCCGACCGACGCGACGATCTCACCGACATTGGGACCGAACTGAAGCAGGCGGCCGGAAGCGTCGAGCTGGACGTTCCAGAACGCGGCCGATCGCGCATCGGCGCCGC
>JALYLC010000270.1 GCA_030774435.1 Actinomycetota bacterium | reverse complement strand
GCCTACGGCCAGCGCGAGCGCCCGCGCCCGGCGCTCGACCTGCCGCGCGTCGCACCGCCGCTGCGCGCACGCCTCAGCGGCTGACTAGCCCGAAGCCGCGAGCGCCCAGGCGGGCTCGGCCAGCAGGCGTGCGATCGTGGCCAGAAAGCGCGCTCCCGGGGCCCCGTCGACCGCGCGGTGATCGAAGGACGCCGACAGGCTGACGGTGTCGCGCAGGGAGCCGACGGCCAGGATCGCAGCCTGGGGCGGTAGCACAAGCGCCTGGAAGCGGTCGACGCCCAGCGGCCCCAGGTTCGAGATGCTGAACGTCCCCGCGAAGATCTCCTCGGGGCGCAGCGAGCGCGTGCGAGCTGCCTCGGCGAGGCGCAGCCGCTCACTGCTGAGACACTCCAGCGTGCGCGCATCGGCGTCCAGGATGACCGGCACGGTGAGGCCCTCGTCGAGCGCGAGGGCAAGGCCGATGTTGACGCGCTCGTGCTCGATCACGCAGTCGTCGCCGTAGCTGGCGTTGACGGCAGGGTGCTCGCGTAGCGCGCGGGCGCAGGCCATCGTGATCACGTCGGTCAGCGTGGCGGCGTGGCCGCCGCTCTTGAGCGCCCGGCGCAACTCGCGCAGGCCCGCGGTCGGCACGTCGCGCTGCAGCGTGAACTGCGGCACGACGGCGCTCACGCTCATCGAGCGCACCGTTCCCCGGCGCAGTCCCGTCAACTCGACGCGCCTGCCCGCGCCGCGTGCCTCGTCGCTCATCTACCTGACCCACAGGAGCGACGGCATCAAGTGCAGCTGCGGGCTCCAGCGGTAATGGCGCACGCGGCGCGAGACGAGGTCGACGTGCTTCGGGTTGAAGAGCGGTAGCCAGACGGCGAGATCGACGACACGGCGATCGACCTGGCGCCAGAGGCGGTCTGCAGCGCGTGGGCGCGTGAGGCCGAGTGTCACGGCGCGCTGCATCAGCGGCTGTACGGTCGTGCGGTCGCAGAAGCCGCTGATGTTGGGGCTCGCGTCGGAATCCGGGACGAAGGAGTCGCAGCCCAGCAGGCCCTCGAGCAGGTCAGAGGGCGCCGGGAAATCCTGGTGCCATTGCGAGAGCCCGACCTCGACGTGGTTGCGCGAGTTCTGCACGTAGGCCGCCTGGACGCCGTCGGGCAGGGACTTGAGGCGCGGGTCGTAGCCGAGCTTGAACAGCACCACCAGAATGTACTGGCCGATCGCCTTCTGCACGGGATCGTTCGCGACCACGATGTCGACCCGGTTCCCCTTCGTGCCCGACTCGCTGACGAGCTGGTTGGCGCGCTCCAGGTCGGGCGCCGACCAGGGCGCCTCCCCGTCCTTCGTCCACGGGCAGTAGGGGGAGTAGCCGGGGAAGCCCGGCGGCAGCACCTGGCACGTCGGCGCGGCGAGCTGGGCGCCGCCGTAGAGCTTGACGAGCTCGTTGCGGTCGATGGCGAGGTTGACGGCCTGTCGCGCCTTGAGCTGGTTGAACGGCTTGATGTTGACGTTCAGCGCGAAGTACCAGTCGGCGGGCAACTGGTTGACGTGCAGCTGCGAGGAGAAGCGGCTCGCCAACTCGGCCAGCCTGTCCGCCGGCAGGTCGTCGGCGACCCAGTCGGCCTGTCCGCGCTCGACCTGCGTGACCGCGGCCTCGGCGCCGAGGCCGAAGCGCTGCACGATCCGGTCGACGTAGCCGTCAGGCTGGGCCGCGGGCGCCCAGGCCTTGAAGAACGGGTTGCGCTCGAGCACCAATTGCCGGGCCGGCGCGTAGGAGACCCAGGTGTACGGGCCGGTGCCGACGAGCCGCGAGACGTCCGTGCCGATCTCCTCGATGCCCACGCTGGCCGGCAGCAGCGCCGCAGGCGGCAGAGCGAGCTTCTGCAGCCATTCGGTGTCGGGTCGCGTGAGGTGGAAGGTGATCGTCCACCCGTTCAGGCTGATGCCGCGCTCGAGCGTGCACGTCGCTGGATTCTGCAGGCACGCCTCGGCGCCGTCGATGGCTCCGTAGAACGACTCGGCGGTCGGGCCGTGCACCTTGAACAGCCGCTCGAACGTGAAGCGCACGTCGGCCGGGCGCACAGGCGCGCCGTTCGAGTAGGAGATACCGCGGCGCAGTGTGAGCGTCCATGTCCGGCCACCGTCGCTGGTGCGCGGCAACTTGACCGCGAGGTCGGCCACCACGCTGTTGGCCGCCGGGCCCGCGGACTTGCGAAACGCCGTCAGGCCGTCCTGGGTGACCTGGTACAGCTGCCAGTACTGCGGTGTCGCGTTGACCTGCGGATCGGCCGTGCCGGCGTTGGAGGTCGCGAGCGTCACCAACGTGCCGCCGCGATGGTCGGCGGCGAGAACCGCCGACGGCAGCGCGAGGAGCGCCGCGAGGACGGCGAGCATGCAGCGGCAGACCGATGTACGACTCACATGCTTCTCCTCGGCGGAGAGGGGATGCTATCGCCCGCCCTGGGGCCTGCGCGCAGCCTTTGGTGTCGAGCACGCGCGGCGCCGAGCGGATAACGTCGCCGCGCAACTAACGGAGGGCCGCGGTGAAGATCGAGGTGATCGAGGGCATCGGCGCGACGCACGCGTCGGCGCTCTCGCGGGCAGGCGTGACGCACGTGCGCCATCTGCTGCAGCGCGCCGCGACGACGAGCGGCCGGGCTGCGCTCGCCCGCGAGACCGGCCTGAGCCCGGAGCAGCTGCTCGAATGGCTCAACCACATCGACCTCATGCGGATTCGCGGGGTCGGCGCCGAGTACTCCGATCTGCTCGAAGCCGCCGGCGTCGACTCGCCCGTCGAGCTGGCGCGGCACAGCCCCGCACGGCTCGCGACCCTGCTCGCGCAAACCAACGCAGAGCACCCGCTCGTACGCCGAGTGCCGTCCGAGAAGGTACTGGCCGGCTGGATCTCCGAGGCGCGCACCCTGCCGCGCCTGATCACGTAGAGCGCATTTCGGAATGAGCGTGTGTGGCTGGGGTGGATGGAGCGAGCAGGGGCGCCCTGCGACGCCCCCCACAACCCCGAACCCACCCACCCCGCGTTAGGCGCCCTGGCAATCGACTGCAGACCGATCCAGCCGCTCCCGACACCACGATCATTCCGAAGGGCGTTCTTTAGAGGTGGGAGCGGGACGGGCACGAATGATTCCGCGAGCACCTCGAATCGGGAAGGAAACATGCGCATGGCCGAGCACGTCTTCGACGCGTCTGTCTACCACCACGCCTGGGACCGCGAGCTCGAGCCTGCCCTGACCGTCCAGCCCGGCGACGTCGTGCACTTCGATCTGCTCATGGCCGGCGATCGCCAGGTGCAGGAGGGCGCGACGTACGAGCAGTGCGAATTCGACTTCGACACCCTCTACAACCTGGCGGGGCCCGTGCGCGTCGAGGGCGCCGATCCCGGCGACACGCTGTCCGTCGAGATCCTCTCGCTGGATGCGGGCGAATGGGGCTGGTGCGCCATCCTGCAGGAGTTCGGCCTGCTCGCCGAGGAGTTTCCGGACGGCTTCGTGCGCACCTTCGACCTGCGCGGCGGCTCGACGACGACGCTCGTGCCCGGCGTCGAGATCCCGATCGTGCCGTTCTGCGGCACCATGGGCAACTGCCCGGACCGCGAGGGGACGTTCATCCCCTTCCCGCCGCACGAGGGCGGAGGCAACATCGACACCCGCCATCTCACGGCGGGCACGACGTTCCACATCCCCGTGCTGCTGCCCGGCGCGCACTTCTCGATCGGCGATCCGCATGCCGCACAGGGCGACGGCGAGGTCTGCGTGGCGGCGATCGAATGCCCGATGCGGGCCAGCCTGCGCTTCGACGTGCAACACCGCGCGTCCCCGGGA
This sequence comes from Actinomycetota bacterium, assembly GCA_030774435.1. Taxonomy (GTDB): domain Bacteria; phylum Actinomycetota; class Thermoleophilia; order Gaiellales; family JALYLC01; genus JALYLC01. Next base: position 1,616 of record JALYLC010000270.1, on the reverse strand, counting down.
CCGTGGTTCACGACGCCCGCGGGCTCGCTCACCCCGCGGACCGACGGCGGCGGCTACTACGGCACCATGGGCATTGCGGAGGATCTCATGGAGGGTGCCCAGATCGCCGTGCGCAACATGATCGCGCTGCTGGCCGAGCGCCACGGGCTCGAGCCGCGCGACGCCTACATGCTCTGCAGCCTGGCCGGCGATCTGAAGATCCTCGAGATCGTCGATGCCGGCGTCTGGAACGTCGGCATGCTGCTGCCGCGCTCCGTCTTCGCCTAGCCCCATTAGGCTAAGGGTCTATCTCGCTAGGAGGGCCGCGGTCGGTTGCGGCGAAGTCCGAGCTTGTTGCTGAAATCGACGAGGGAGGATTCGATGGGTCTTGTCTCGAGCGATGATGGCTGGCGAATGCCCGATTGGTTGTGGGGTCGGATCGCGTCGTTGTTGCCGGCGCCGCCGGAGCATCCGTTGGGGTGTCACCGGCCGCGGGTGCCTGACCGGGACGCCATGGACGCGATCTTGCTGGTGTTGCGGACGGGGATGCAGTGGAACGCGCTCAACGCGACCACGATCTGCACGTCGTCTTCGGCGCATCGGCGGTTCCAGGAGTGGGAGCAAGCCGGGGTGTTCCACGAGATCTGGCGGCAGGGCCTGCTGGATTACGACCGCACGGTCGGGATCGACTGGTCGTGGCTTTCCTGCGACGGGGCGACCGGGAAAGCGCCACTCGGCGGCGAGATGACCGGGCCGAATCCGACTGATAGAGCAAAAAGGGGGCGAAACGTTCGGTTCTCTGCGAGGCGGCAGGGGTCCCGATCGGGCTGGCACACGACGGGGCCAACCGGCACGACTCGAAGCTCCTAGCCCCGACGCTCGACTCGATCCCGATCAAACGGCCCCGGCCGAGCAAGAAGCGCCCACAGGGTCTGTGCCTCGACCGTGCCTACGAGTGGGCAGTCGACGAAGTGATCGCCGAGCGCGACTACACCCCGCACATCCGGAGCCGCGCCGACGAGATCGGGCAGAAGCTGCGGACGCCCGGCTGGCGGGCACGCCGCTGGGTCGTCGAGGCCTGCCACTCCTGGCTGAACCGCAACCGAGCGCTCCTGATCCGCTGGTCAAAGAAACCCGAGAACCACCTCGCCCTCCTCCAACTCGCCAGCGGCCTGATCGCGTTCAAGAAAGCAGACGCATACCGACTCGCTCACGGCCTAGCGAGATAGGCCCTTAATGAAGCTCTAAGCGAATCAGCGTGGCGTTCGGAGGTCTCGAATCGTCCTGCGGTCTGGTTGTCGGGCGCAGTGAGTGGTGGTGGGCGATCGAGGGTCGCCCGACAGCCAGACCTGCGGCGACCCTTGGCCCGCTCAAAGTGCCGAGCGAGCCATGGGGCTTCGCGGGAGCGGATCCCGGTCTCGAAAGGGTTCCAACCGGATCAGCGAGCCGGGATCCACTCCCACTCGCTTCGAAACCCCCGACCACACACGCTGATTCTGCTAGATCTTACGCTCGGCGCGGCCGCGAGGAATTGTCCGTACGCTTTCGGCGTTTCTCCAGAGGTTCAGTCGAATATCACAGGAGGGGTCACGAATGGCTCTGCAACTGGGCGACACCGCGCCCGACTTCGAGGCCGA
>JALYLC010000269.1 GCA_030774435.1 Actinomycetota bacterium | reverse complement strand
CGTGACCGGCAAGATCGGTCAGGCGAACTACTCGGCTGCCAAGTCGGGCCTGTTCGGACTGACCAAGACGCTGGCACGCGAGACTGCTCGGCGCGGTATCACCGTGAACTGCGTCACGCCCGGTTTCATCGCGACCGAGATGGTCATGGCGGTGCCCGAAGATGTTCTGGCCGATGTGATTGCACAGATCCCGATCGGGCGCCTCGGCGCGCCCGAGGAAGTGGCACGCGTGGTCGACTTTCTGGTCGACCCGGACGCGGCCTACATCACCGGCTCAATCGTGGACGTGAACGGAGGATTGAACATGTGAGCGGCGAGCGCCCGGACGGCGGACACGGATTCGGCCCGACTCTCGGCTTCGAGGAGGCCTTGCGCGACCTGGGGCAGGCGCTCGCGACCCACCCGGCGGCCGCTGAGGCGGTGTGGATGCGCTTCGCCAGCGACTGCATGTCGGCGGGAGTGGCCACGATGACCAAGGCCGTCGGCGGCGATGCGGTGGTGACGCCGGCGCTGCCCGCGGATCGCCGCTTCAAGGACTCGTCGTGGAACGACAACCCGGTCTACTTCGGCCTTCAGCAGGGCTACCTGCTGTGGTCGCGGTTCATGCGCGAACTGGTCGATGTCGCCGACCTCGATCGCGCGACCGCGCGCAAGGCGCGGTTCGCCGTCGACGCCATGATCGATGCCCTCGCTCCCACCAACACGCTACTCGGCAACCCCGCGGCGCTGCGCAAGGCGATCGAGACCGGAGGCGAGAGCGTCGCGCGCGGGATGGAACGCTTCCTTGACGACATGGTCAGCAACGACGGCCGCCCCAGCCAGGTCGACCTGTCGCAGTTCGAACTCGGCCGCGACCTGGCCGCGACGGCCGGGCAGGTCGTCTTCCGCAACGAACTGATCGAGCTGATCCAGTACGCGCCCACGACGCGCACCGTGCACGCCGTGCCGCTTCTGCTCAGCCCGCCCTGGATCAACAAGTACTACATCCTCGACCTGTCGCCGGGCCGCAGCTTCGTCGAGTGGGCGGTCGCCCGCGGCCACACGGTGTTCGTGATCAGTTTCGTCAACCCCGGTTCGGAGCATCGCGACTCCGGGCTGGACGACTACCTGAGCCAAGGGCTCTTGTCGGCGCTCGACGTCGTGTGCGCGATTACGGGCTCGGAAAAGGTCAACGTCTGCGGGTTGTGCGTGGGCGGCACGCTCGCAGGAGCGGCTGTGGCCTACCTGGCGGCGGGAGGCGACGACCGGGTGCAGTCGCTGACCCTGCTCAACACGCTGCTCGACTTCCGTGAACCGGGCGTGCTGGGGGTGTTCGCCGACGGCGAGTCGATCGAGGCGGTGGACGAAATGATGCGCGAGAAGGGCTACCTCGACGCGACGGCCATGGCCCACACCTTCGACGCTCTGCGCGCCAACGACCTGATCTGGAATTACCTGGCCAGCGGATGGCTGATGGGCGAGCCGCCGTCCAAATTCGACCTGCTGGCCTGGAACGCCGACGGGACACGCATGCCTGCCCGCATGCACGGCGAGTACCTGCGCGCCTGCTATGTCGAGAACCGCCTCGCGCGCGGCACCATGCGGCTGCTGGGGCGGCGGATCCGCCTCGACCTGGTCGGCGTCGACGTCTACTACGTCGCCGCCGAGGACGACCACATCACGCCGTGGAAGGGCTGCTATGCCTCCTCGCGGCTACTCTCGGGACAGGTCCGCTTCGTACTCACGTCGTCCGGCCACATCGCCGGTGTCGTCAACCCACCTGGCGGGCGCCGGACGCACCGCACCGACGGCGGCGACTCGGCCGACGCCACCGCCTGGTTCGAGCAGTCGCAACTGCACGAGGGCACGTGGTGGAAGGACTGGGCAGCCTGGATGCGGCCGCGGTCGGGTCGCCGGCGGGCGCCGCCGTCGATGGGGAACGACGACTACCCGCCGCTGTGCCCCGCGCCTGGGACGTACGTGCTCGAGCGATAGGCTCCGCTTGGTTTTTCGCGCATCGCGTACTATACTGATCAAGTACCCGATGAAGAGGAGCACACCATGACCAACACGTATCTCGAGCTCTCCAAGAAGTACCAGGAGCAGGTGCTCGGCATGATCGAGCAGAACCAGAAGCTGACCGTCGACAGCGTGTCGGCATGGGCGAAGGCAGCTCAGCCGCTCGCCAAGGCCGCTCCGGCGACCCCGGCGATCCCGGGCGCCTCGTCGCCCAAGGAGCTGATCGACAACGCCTACGGCTTCGCCGCGAAGCTGCTCAGCGCCCAGCACGAGTACCTGGCTGCGGTGCTGGCCGCCGCCGAGCCGGGTGTGGCCAAGACGCAGTCGGCTGCGACGCCGCCGACTGGCAAGTAGGTGAGCGGAGGTCAGGCACGGATGGCGGGGCGAGCTACGCTGCCGTCACCCGTGCCCGACTCCGAGCCGCTCGACCCGTGGAAGGCCCAGGTTGAGGCCTTCGGGCGCTATCTGAAGACGCAGCGCCAGCTCTCTGAGCTCAGCTTGCGCGAGTTCGGGCGGATGACGAACCTCTCCAATGCCTACCTCTCGCAGCTCGAGCGTGGGGTGCACGAGCCGTCACTGCGCGTCCTGCGCGCACTTGCCGACGCCCTCGGCATCCCGCTCGAGACCCTGCTCTCCCACGCCGGGCTGACCGCCGACGGGGCCGCCGCGGCCGCCGGGGCAACCGAGGCGGCAATCCTGGCCGACGCGGCCCTGAGCGACGCCCAGCGAGACGCGTTGCTGGCCGTATACCGAAGCTACGCCGCCAAGGCGCGCGACGATGGCGAGCATGGAGCTCCCGCAGGCCCCGAATCGAAGGAAGCATCCCATGATTGACGCCGTCGTCGTCGCCGCCCGCCGCACGGCGATCGGGAAGTTCGGCGGCTCGCTGGCGGCGATCCCCGCCACCGGGCTCGGCGCGAGAGTGATTGCCGCTCTGATCGCGGACGCGGGGCTCGAGCCCGCCGAGGTGGACGAGGTGATCATGGGTCAGGTGCTGACCGCCGCCGCCGGCCAGAACCCGGCCCGTCAGGCGGCCATCGAGGCGGGGCTGCCGTACGCGGTTTCCGCGCTCACGATCAACAAGGTGTGCGGCAGCGGGCTGAAGGCGGTCGGGCTGGCCGCGCAGGCCATCCGCTGCGGCGACGCGATCACCGTAGTGGCCGGCGGCCAGGAGAACATGAGCATGGCGCCGCATGCGCTGGTCGGCTCTCGCGACGGCCGCCGGATGGGCGATTGGCCGCTGGTGGACACGATGATCCGCGACGGGCTGTGGGACGCGTTCAACGACTGCCACATGGGCACCACCGCCGAGAATGTCTCCGAGCAGTTCGCCGTCTCGCGCGAGGAGCAGGACGCGTTCGCCGCGGCGTCGCAGCAAAAGGCCGCACTCGCGATCGCCGAAGGGCGGCGCCGCGATCAGATCGTGCCCGTCGAGATCGCCCAGCGCAAGGGGCCTCCGGTGGTGTTCGATGTCGACGAGTTCCCCCGCGCGGGCACGACGGCGGAAGGGCTCGGGCAGCTGCGCCCGGCCTTCGACAAGCAGGGCACGGTCACCGCGGGCAACGCCTCGGGCCTGAACGACGGCGCCGCCGCCTGCATGGTCATGTCGGCGGACGAGGCCGAGCGGCGCGGCCTGGCGTCGCTCGGCCGGATCGTCGCCTGCGCCAGCGCCGGCGTCGATCCGCGGATCATGGGGACGGGCCCGATCCCGGCGACGAGAAGGTGTCTGGAGAAGGCGGGTTGGGCCGCCGGCGATCTTGACCTAATCGAGGCCAACGAGGCCTTCGCGGCTCAGGCGATCTGCGTCAACCGCGAGCTCGGGTGGGACACCGACAAGGTCAACGTAAACGGGGGCGCGATCGCGCTCGGCCATCCGATCGGTGCGTCGGGTGCGCGCATACTGGTCGACCTGCTGCACGAAATGCGCCGAAGGGGCGCGCGCCGCGGCCTGGCGACGCTGTGCATCGGGGGCGGCCAAGGGGTCGCGCTGGCGGTCGAGCGGGACGCGTGAACCGGCCATCTCCACGATAGTCGGGAGCGGCAGTGGGCGAATGCCTGCTCGGTCCGTGGGGCCGAGTGCAGCGCGCGAGCCGGGTGTCGCTACGCGCGCGGTTGCGTTACCGCTTCGGAATGCTCGAGGCCGGCGAGCGCGGATGCGAGCGCCGATTGCTGTGATCGGTGCACGGCGACGAGGTCACCGAGGCGCGCAAGCGCGACGACGCGCGCGACGGCTAACTGTTCGGGAGGCACGACGAGGGTGAAGGGGCCCCCGTGCGTGTGTGTGATGGCCTTTGCGAGGACGAAGATGTGGATCGCGGTCGAATCGATGAAGCTGCAGTGTGTGAGATCGACCACCACGTCAGGACATTCGGCGACCGACGCGAACGCGTCCCGCAGGCGCGCGCCTCTCTCCGCTGTAGCGGTAGGCTCCGCTGCCCGAGTCGAGGAGGCAGCCCGATGAGCGTGCGCGCGATCGACCACCGCATCGCCGACGACAAGGTCGTCTGGGCCTTCGGCCCCGACATGACGCCGGTGCTCGAGGTCGACCCGGGAACCGTCGTTACGCTCGCGATGAAGGACGGCCTCAACGGTCAGATCACGCGCGAGGATCAGCTCGTACGCGACATCATGACCGACCTCGATCTCACCCACGTGAACGGCGCGACTGGGCCGATCGCGGTGCGCGGCGCCGAGCCCGGCGACTCGCTCGTCGTCGACATCCTCGACATCCGCACCGCGCCGACCGGCGTCGC
>JALYLC010000268.1 GCA_030774435.1 Actinomycetota bacterium | reverse complement strand
TTCCAGGCGACCATCATGTTGCCGTAGGACGTGACGTCGTAGTACTTGCGCATCAGTCCGCCGCGGAAGTGGCAATCGTCGGTGTAGCGGTCGTCGGTGAAGTACATCGGGATGATGCTCGTCAGGTGCTCGGGCGCGTGGCTTGCGATCTGCAAGCTCGTGAAGCCGCCGTACGAGATTCCCATCATGTTCACGTGCCCGGTGCACCAGGGCCGGCGCGCGAACCACTCGACTGCGTCGACGCCGTCGAGCTGCTCCTGAATCAGGTATTCGTCGCGGGTGGTACCAGGCGATGCGCCGCTGCCGCGGATATCGACGCGCGCGACCGCGTAGCCCCGCTGCGGGAAGTACTCGTAGAAACGATTTCCGGGGGCGACCTCGTCCTTGCGGTAGGGGATGTACTCCATGACGAGCGACACGGCTGAGCCGCTCTCGAGCGCGGCACTCGGAAAGTAGACGTCCGCCGCCAGCCGAGTGCCGTCTCGTACGGGCAGGCGCACGTTCTTGACGAGCGTCACGCCGGGCGCGACCTCGCCGGCGCTGCGGCCGCCGTCCTCGTTCAGGACGCTCGCTGCCGGCATCGTGGCCATTACCGCTCCTCTCTCTCCCGCGGCAACTTCAGCCGCCTCGCTTGACGATCCACCCCGCGTCCATCGGTAGCGCGAGGCCCGTGACCAGTCGCGCGCGCTCTGAGACGAGCCACAGCACGCCTTCGGCAACCTCGCGGTAGTCCGGCTGCCCGCCACGCTCGAAGAGATTGTCGCGTCCGGAGGCCGCGTCGAACTCCTCGTACGTCGCTCCCGTGCGGCCGGTGACCTGATCCCAGTACTTCTGAGCTTCGGGATTCGCTGCGCGAACCTGCGACTTGTCCGCCATCTGCGTGGGGCAAACGACATTGACATTGACTTCGTAGGGGCCGAGCTCGAGCGCCAGCGACTTGCCGTAGTGGATGACGCCGGCCTTGGCCGCGTTGTAGTGCGCATAGCCGCGCTCGACGCGCAGTCCGTTGCGCGAGGCGGTGAGCACGATCTTGCCTGCGCGCCGCTCGATCATGTGCGGGATCACGGCGCGCGTTGTCAGGAATACGCTCTTGAGGCAGATCTCGTGGACGAAATCCCAGTCGGCCTCGGTCAGCTCCCACGCGCGTGCGCTCGTCGCCCCGCCGGCGTTCGCGACGAGGATGTCGATACCGCCGAGCCCGTCGATCGCCTCGCGCGTCATGCGCTCGCAGTCCTCGGCGCGCGTGACGTCGGCCTCGATCGCGTGCGCCTGCACGCCCAGCTCGCGCAACTCGGCCACCGTGAGCTCCAGCTCGGCGCGGCCGGCCATCGGATAGGGGCTCCGGCTCGCCCGCGCGCCGAGATCGGCGATGGCGACGTCTGCTCCCGCCTCGGCGAGCAGGTGAGCGACGGCCCGGCCGAAGCCGCGTGCGGCGCCCGTCACGAGGGCGCACTTGCCGTGAAGCTCTCGCGAACGCGGCGGCTCGCTCATCTCACACGAGGTCGCGCGGGATCGCTGCCTGCGAGACGTCGGCGAACACGCGAGCCTCGCCCTCGAACGCCTCGAGCCGGTTGGTGACGAGGAAATCTCCGGCCGTTGCGGTCATCGTGCTCTCGCTCTCGATGCGGGTGCGCCAGTCATCGCGGCCGATGCGGATCGACCAGCGGCAGGTGATGGATGCCGACAGCGGGTCGCCGTCGACGATGGCGTAGCAATCCTCGGTCAGCTCCTCGATCTCGGTCCCGTTCTCGAGCACGCGTACGGCCGGGCGATCCTGGAAGAACCGCAGGTCGCTGCGCCCCGCGGCGATACTCCGCGTGAGGGTGCGCCCTTGCCGGAACACGCCGGGCAGCTCATGGAGCGGGAGCGCGGGGCCGCTCTTGGGTGGCTCGAAGGCGCTCAGCTTCGCGTCCTCCGGGCGTGGCGGGCGCACGGGCAACTCGAGGCGGCTCTCGCCTGCGGTGTGCAGCGTCAACGCGACCGGCTCCGGCGACGGCCATGCCCAGGGCCAGTAGGTGGAGGCGACGGCAAGGCGCAGCCGGTGACCGGCAGGCACGGCCTGGCCGAGCACGCGCAAGTCGATGCGCGCCACGATCCGCTTGCCTACGGGAACCGCCGTCGGGTGCTCGTGCGAGTCGCGATGGGTGAGGTTGAGCACGCCGCGGCTGATGAGCTGCGACGACTCGTCCGGCGCAACGTCGCAGAGCCGCACGGCGACGAGTGCGAGCGGCTTGTCGGCCGTCAGCTCGAGCACCGCGACCGGCCGCCCGAGCAGCTCGAGGCGCTCCGTCAGCGGCTCGGACGTGAAGCACAGGGAGCGCGCGTCTTCGTCACGCTGGTCAGGCGGCTCATCGGCCGGCCCGCCATACGGACACCATGTGCCCGAGTCGAGCCCGTGCCGCTCGAGCCCGGGACAGCTCAGCGCGGCGTCGGCCTCGTCGGCGAGACCGAGCCCGCACGCCCCGAGCGGCAGCGAGCGTACCTCAATCGCCTGCGACGGCCACTCGGGCTCCGCGACCCAGCGACCGGGCCGCTCCGCATGATGGGGCGCGGGCGCCACCGGCTCCTGCATCCAGACGCGCAGCAGGGGCTCGTCCATGATCCCGGTCTCGCGTCCTTTGAGCCAGTGGTCGAACCAGCGCAGGGCTTCCTGCAAGAAACCGATCGCCGGCCCGGGCACGCCACACTCGGGATAGTTGTGAGACCACGGTCCGATCAGGCCCTTGCGTGGCCCTCGGTAGCCGCTGAGGAAACGTGAGATCGCGTTCGTGTAGCCGTCGTTCCAGCCTCCCACCATGTAGACCGGGCAAGCGAGCGCCTCGTATTCCTGGCAGACCGAGCCGTGCTTCCAGAACGCGTCACGACGCTGGTGGGCGAGCCACGCCTCGATGTAGCGCGGCGTCTCGCGCAGCCGCTCGAGCCACAGCTCGCGCCAGCCATCGCCGACGATCCCCGGATCCGGCGGGCGCGCGTTGTAGGCGAGCATCGTCGACGCCCACGAGAGCATGTCCGCGCCCAGCACGCAGCCGCCTAAGTAGTGGACGTCGTCGGCGTAGCGATCGTCGGTCGAGCAGAGGCTGAGCACGCAGCCCAGCTGCGGCGGACGCCTCGCGGCCACCTGTAGCCCGTTGAAGCCGCCCCACGAGATGCCGATCATGCCGACACGGCCCGTGCACCACGTCTGCTGCTCGAGCCAGGCGAGCACGTCCTCGGCATCGTCCTGCTCCTGCGGCAGGTACTCGTCGCGCAGGATGCCCTCGGAGTCGCCGCTGCCACGTAGGTCGACGCGAACGCAGCCGTAGCCGTGTCCGGCGAGGTAGCGGTGGCGGGGGTCGTCGGACGCGACCGTCGCGTCGTCCTTGCGGTACGGGATGTACTCGAGGATGGCGGGCACCGGATGCTCTTCGACATCCTCGGGAAGCCACATGCGCGCCGACAAGCGGACGCCGTCGCGCATGGGAATCCAGACGTGGCGCACGACGCGAACCGACTGCGGCAACTCGTGGATGCGCTCCATCCCGCGCCAATATTCGCAGGCGGCGCCGGCGACTGCACGGCACCCGGAAGCCGCGGGGCGGCGGCATGCGCGAGGTGCGGCCTCAGATTGCCAGCGCCACGCGGTACCCGTCTCGGATCGCATCCTCGACGAGGCGCGGAGCGCGCGCGTCGCCGATCGCTCGCGCCGGAATGGAGCGCGCGCGAAGCTCGTGCACGATGTGGTCTGCGGGAGTGTGCGGCGTGGCGTGGACGACGGCGCGCGCCTCGAGGACGAGCCGCGTGCCGTCGTAGCTGCGCTCGAGGTGCACGGCGTGCGCGTCGATCGCGAGCAAGCGATGACCCTCGACGAGTCGCACGCCGAGTCGCGCGAGCCGCCGCAGCGCGAGCATGCCGACGGTGGCCGGCCCGAGAGCGCTCAGAGCGCCGGAACCGAGCGCGACCAGCGTGACCTCGCGACCGGCCGCCGCCAGCACCTCCGCGACGCCCGCGCCCTTGCGATGACCCTCGACGTCGAGCACGACGACCGGACCCTCCGAGAGTGTGGCGCCGGCCAGCACCTCTGCCGCCGGTGTGGAGCCTGCGAGTGCGGTGGGCACCGCGCCGGTGGCGACGACGACGAGAGCGGGCGAGCGCCGGGCGCATTCTGCGGCGTCGGCCTCGACGCCGAACTCGACCTCCACTCCGAGTCGCTGGAGCTCCTGCCCGCGCCAGTCGACCAGCTCCGCGAAGGAGCCTTGCAACGGGAGGCCTGCGATCAGGCGCACCTGGCCTCCGGCCGCTGCGTCGCGCTCGAGCACAGTCACGCGATGGCCGCGCTCCGCGGCGACGCGAGCGGCTTCGAGACCGGCGAGGCCCGCCCCGACCACGAGCACGCTCTGTGCCTCGCGCGCGAGCGGCAGATCGCCAAGTGCCCGTTCGTTGCCTGCGGCGGGGTTCTGCACGCATGCGATGGGAAACTTGCGTATGCGACGCGCGATGCACAGGTTGTACCCGATGCACGCTCGGATTCGCTCTGTCTCGCCGCTCCGGGCGCGGGCCGGCACACGCGGGTCCGAGATCAGCGCGCGCGTCATCCCAACCAGGTCGCAGGCGCCCTCCGCGAGCGCTCGCTCGGCAATCTCAGGCTGGTTGATCCGCCCTTCGGCGATGATGGCCAACCCGGGCACCGCGCGCTTGGCGCGAGCCGCGAATGGCACTCCGTGGCCGGGCTCGAACTCCATCGGCGGCACGATCAGGAAGGGCTCCTCGTAGTTGCCGTGGCCGATGCCGACATAGTCGATCTCGCAGTGCGCCGACAGGTGAGCGACCGCTTCCTCGTAACCCGCCATTGCCGCGGTCACGGTGATCCCGAGCAGGCGCTCGGCGCCGACCTCGGCGCGCAGCGCTTGCAGAATCTCGCGCGCGAGGCGGGCGCGCCCCTCGAGTGCGCCCCCGTAGCCGTCGCTCCGGTGATTTCGCTCCGCGGAGAGAAACTGGTCGACGAGCGTGTCATAGGCGAACATGCACTCCACGCCATCGGCGCCGGCAGCGAGTGCCGCACGGGCTGCCGCGACGTGGCCGTCGACGAGCAGCGCGATGTCCTCGTCGTCCATTGCCCTGAGGCCGTCCGGCCCACCGGGCGCGAGACCCGCGCCAGGCGCCCAGCGCTCCGAGTCTCCCGCGAGGGGATCGGCGTTCGCGCCAAGGTGATAGAGCTGCGAAACGAAGACGGTGCCATGCTCGTGCACAGCGTCGACGACACGGCGCAACGCGGGGACGAAGCTCTCGTCGTCGTAGCGGTAGTTCTGCGGTGTCACGCCGCCGTTCGGCAGCACCGGCAAGGGCTCCATCACGATCATGCCGGCGCCACCCGCGGCCCGCGCCGCGTAGTAGTCGCGAGCACGTTCGCCGGGAACGTGATCCTGCCCGAACGACACCGTGTGAGCCGTGAAGACCACGCGACTCGGTAGCCGCTTCCCGCGCAGATCCAGCGGAGAGAGCAACTGCGGGAAACGCGTGCTCATGGTTTGACGACGCCTTTCGGCCGGAGGTGGCCCGCCGAGCATACGCTCACCGACTCGTTTCAGCCTCGGTCGGTCCGCTCGAGATCTGCCATCCTCGCCTCCGTGAGGAGGCTCGCCCAAGCCCGTGACAGCTCGCTCGAGCTGCCGGTGCGGCCGAGGCCGGCGGCCGAGCCCGTGATCCAATTCGATGTACCGGACTGGGCGCCGAACGTCGAGGTCGTCTCATGCGACCCGACTCCGAGCCGCCGCGCGATCGTCCGCGACGTGGCGACCGGCCGGCTGACGATCACGACCGGCTTCTTCTATTTCGGGCGGCAGACGTACCGGAACGGATACGAGTAGAGCGAGGAGAAGCGCGCGTGACCGCGAGGAGATGGAGCCGGACGATCCCCGCGCGATCTCGTTTAGAACCGAAGCCGGACCTCCGAGGAGAACTCAATGAAAACCAGGAATCCGAACACCGTGGCCGCGCCGCTGACGGGAGAGGGACGTCTCGAAGTCGAGCGCGGCTTTGCCATCGCCTACCGGATCTACGGCTCCGGTCAGCGCACGCTGGTCGGATTGCACGGCGGTCCCGGAGTCGGCGCGAAGTACCTCACCCGCCTCAACGAGGTGATCGACGAGGACACGCAACTCGTCCTCTACGACCAGCTCGGCGGTGGTGACTCCGACTGGCCCGACGACCTCGCGTTGTGGCAAGTCCCACGCTTCGTCCAGGAGCTCGAGACTGTCCGCAGTGAGCTCGAGCTCGGGCAGGTCACGCTGTACGGACAATCGTGGGGGGGCATGCTCGCGCTCGCGTACACGCTCGACCACGCCTCAGAGGTCGCAGCGCTGATCCTCTCCAACACCTACGCCTGCGGCAAGGACTACCTCCTCGACATCTCCGACCACCGGGTGTCGCTCGGCAGGGAGATGCACGCCGCGATGCTGAGACACGAGCAGGCGGGTACCCTCGACGACCCCGAGTACAAAGACGCGGTTGCGGAGCTCTATGCCAGATATCTCTACCGCTCGAGTCCCTATGACTCGGCCCGGTCGCGCGCGGAGTTCGAGGAGATCGCGGCCGAGTACATGCCGGAGACAGGGCCCGCCTACGCACTCTGGGGACCGCACGAGTTCATGGGCACCGGGCCCGAGGCGTACTTCGATGTCTCCGACCGCCTGGACGAGATCCGAATTCCGGCCTTGGTGCTCTGCGGCTGGTACGACGAGCTGACCCCGCAGCGCTGCAGCCGCCCCCTCGCCGAGGGAATCTCCGACAGCGAATTCGTCGTGTTCGGCAAGTCGAGCCATCTCACGATCTTCGAGAACGAGTCCGAGCCGTATCTCGCAGTCATCCGCGACTTCCTCGAGCGCCACGCGCACCAGGTCACCGCGCCCCGGGCTGACTCTCCTTAGCTTTCCGGCCTACCGCAGGCGCTCGTGGATCCGCGGCGAACGCGACGCCCTCGTCAGCCGAAGGCGACGTTGAGCTCGTCGATAAGCCCTTGTCTGCAAAGCCGTGCTCCGCAGTTCAAATCTGCTCGTCGCCTTCGGAGATCCCTGGCACGCTCGCCGTAGACTCCGGACGTGCTGTGCCCGTCCTGTAGACGTGAGAATGAGTCTGACGCGCGGTTCTGCGCGGGCTGCGGGTTGCGTTTGCAAGTCGCGACCGGGCGCGAGGAGCGCAAGGTCGTGACGATCC
>JALYLC010000267.1 GCA_030774435.1 Actinomycetota bacterium | reverse complement strand
GAGCAGGACCGTGCGCGCCTCGACCGGCTGCGGGTCGAGCCGCCTGCGTCGCCCGAGACTCGGCAAGCGCTACTCGGCCAGCTTCTCGGTGGAAACGCCCTCGCGCGCGTACGACGCGCCGCCCATGCGCTTGTCCTCGGCCATGCGCCACATGTAGAGCGGCACGTAGAGCGCGAGCAACAGCAGGCCGACGTACCACAGCCACTGCTGGTTCGTGCCCACCGCGTATTTCGGGGAGAGGTAGCCGCCGATTGCCCAGATCACCAGCAGGCCGATGCCGAGGATCATCGCCAGCGGGCTCATCCAGTTCGGCATGCGCACGGGGCGGGCGAGGTCGGCCCGTTTCACGCGGTAGATCGAGTACCCGATCAGCGAGACCGCGAGCGCGAAGAGGTAGCCCATGTTCGAGAAGACGTAGATCTGCAGCGGCGAGCCGATCAGCAGCACGAGCAGCGAGCAGACGACGTTGAAGATCATTGCCCAATCGGGCACGCCGTGCCGGTTGACGTGCCCGAACCAGCGCGGCAGCACACCGTCGTGCGAGTTCTGCCAGAGGCCTCGCGCGCAGCCCGCGATGGCGTTGATGACCGACAGCATCAGGGCGAGGATCAGTACCAGGCCGACGAACCACTTCCAGAACCCGCTCGTGCCGAACAGCTGGTGGGTGTAGGAGATGAACAGCGCCTGGGCGTCGCCGAGGTTGCCTCCCGTGATGGTCTTGGATCCGAGCACCGCGAGCACCATGACCGGGATCGAGACGTAGATGAAGAACCCGAACAGGCCCTCGGCGGTCATGGCGATCTTGGCGTCGCGCGCGGGGTCGCGGCATTCGCCGATGTAGCAGGCCGCGGCCTCCATCGCGAGTACCGACCAGGTCATGATGAAGGCCCAGCCGATGATCAGCTGCCAGCTGCCGGTGACGCCTGCGGGGACGCCGAAGCCGTCGAGCCGGCCGAAGTCGATCTTGCTCGGCTTGACGAACGGCAGAAGGATGAGCAGCACGAGCGGGATCATCGAGGCCACGCCGAGCACGGTCGCGAACGTCGCGCCCAGGCGGATGCCGAGCAGGCACGGGATGAACATCACGAGCAGGATCGCTGCGCCGACGATCAGCTGCGTGACCGACACCTCGGCGCCGAAGCCACTCGAGATCGGCCCGAACGTGTGACTCGAGCCCGCCTTGATGCTGAACAGCGCGATGATGTAGTTGGCCGCCAGGATCGCGTTGATGGGCGCCACGGTGAACCAGCCCAGCCAGTAGGCCCACGAGCTGAGGCCGCCGACGTGCTTGCCCCACCAGTCGCCCAGCGGCCGGAACGTCTCGAAGGCGTACGCCGGCAGCCCGCCGGCGCGGTCGGGCATCATCGCGGCCAGCTCGGCGAGGCAGAAGCAAAGCACGACGCCGATCCCGGTGAGGATCGCGAACAGCGGGATCGACGCGCCGCCGAGCGCCACCAGTGCGAATCCGACGAGGCCGATGATGAGGATCGTCCCGGCCAGGCCGATCACGAACGCTCCCCACCAGTTGGTTTCCCGGGACAGCGTGCCTTGTTCCGGTGTTGCTGCAGACATCGCGGGACTCCCCTGCCTCGGATGAGAACGCCGAACGGCGCCGAGTCTCTCACGTCGCGATCACCACTTCAACCAATAGGTATGCTCGCCGGCGCGAACCCGCACAACTGGAGGGCAGGCCATGACGCACGACGAGGTCCGCAAGCGCGCGAAGGACGACGGGATCCAGTTCTTCCTGGCTCAGTTCGTCGAGATGCACGGCAAGCCGAACGCGAAGCTGATGCCGGTGCAGGCCATCGACGATCTCCTCGAAGAGGGTGCGGGCTTCGCGGGCTTCGCCGCCGGCCCGATCGGCCAGACGCCCGCATCTCCCGACATGCTGGCGGTGCCCGACACGTCCTCGTACACTCGCGTGCCCTGGCAGCCCGACCTGGCGCGCTTCGCCTGCGACGTGACGGTCGAGGGCGAGGCCTGGCCCTACTGCCCGCGCACGATCCTGCGCAACGCGGTGGCGCGCGCGGCCAAGCTGGGCTTCAGCCTCAAGATGGGCCTCGAGGCGGAGTTCTTCCTCGTGCGCAAGGACGACAACGGGCAGCTCGTCGTGGACGATCCGCTCGATACGAGCGAGCAGCCCTGCTACGACGCCAAGGCGCTGTACCGCAACTACGAGTTCCTGACGACGCTCTCGCGCTACGCCAACGAGCTCGGCTACGGCAACTACGCGAACGACCACGAGGACGCCAACGGCCAGTTCGAGTCGAACTTCGCCTACGACGACGCGCTCGTGACCTGCGACCGGGCCATCTTCTTCCGCTACATGGTCCACGTCATGGCGCAGCAGCGCGGCAAGCTCGCGACGTTCATGCCCAAGCCGTTCGGCCACCTCACCGGCAACGGCTGCCACTTCCACCTCTCGCTGTGGGACAAGGCGGGCAAGAAGAACCTCTTCGAGGACGCCAAGGACTCCAACGGCTACGGGCTCTCGGACACCGCCTATCACTTCATCGCGGGCCTGATCCAGCATGCCGACGCCGTCTCGGCGATCGTGGCGCCCACGGTCAACTCCTACAAACGCATCGGCGTGGGGGCGCCCGACTCCGGCGCCACGTGGTCGCCGGCCTACGCCGCCTGGGGCGGCAACAACCGCACGCAGATGATCCGCGTGCCGGGCGCCCCGCGCATCGAGCACCGAGGCATCGACGGCTCCGCCAACC
>JALYLC010000266.1 GCA_030774435.1 Actinomycetota bacterium | reverse complement strand
CGCCTCGATGGCGGCCACGATCTCGGCCGGCTCGGCCATGCGACCCATGCCCTGCTCGCCCTCGGCCAGCGCGCCGTCTGCGGGCCCCACGAAGGCGACGCCGCGCTCGCGCAGCGCAGCCGCGTTGGCCTGCGTCGCCGGGTGATGCCACATGCGCACGTTCATGGCCGGCGCGATGAGCAGCGGCGCCGGCGTCGAAAGGGCGCTCTGGGTGACGACGTTGTCGGCCAATCCGCAGGCCAGCTTCGCCAGCGTGTTGGCGGTGCACGGCGCGATGCACACGACCGCCGCCGCTCGCGCGGCGTCGAGGTGCGGGTAGCTGCCGTCGAGCACCGGGCGATCGTCCAGCACGCGCTGACGCGTGAGCGCCGCCAGCAACTGCGGGCCGATGAAGCGCGCGGCGTCAGCCGTCAGCGCGCAGCGGACGTCGCGCCCCGCCTCGACCAGACGCCGCACGACCTCGCACGTCTTGTAGGCGGCGACACCGCCCGTGACGCCGACGAGCACCAGTGGCGGCGCGTCCTGCATGGCACGGTCCGGACGCCCGGACTAGGAGGTCCGCTCGGGAAGCTCCCAGTGCAGCTTGCCCTGGGCGATCTCTTCGAGCGCCATCGTCAGGTAGTTCTTCGAGCGGGACTCCACCATGGGCGGCGCGAACGTGTCGATGTTCCCCTCGCCGAGCTGGTGGTGGTAGGTGTTGAGCTGCCGCGCGCGCTTGGCCGCGACGATGACGAGCGCGTACTTGGAGTCGATGCGCTCGAGCAGCTTGTCGATGGGCGGGTGAATCATTCGGAGCCCTTCACGGAGTCGGCATCGAGCAGCGCGTCGAGCCGTTGTTGCAGCTCGCGGGTCGCTCGTTCAGCGTCGTCGTTGATGATTGCGATGTCGAACTGGTCCCGTTCTCGCAACTGCTCGTGGGCGATCGCAAGCCGGACCTCGATCTCCCCGGCCGAATCGGTCGCTCGCGCGCGCAGCCGCCGTTCGAGGTCTTCGAACGACGGGGGACAGACAAAGACTAGCGTGGCATCCGCTCGGCGGCGGCGGACGGCGAACGCGCCCTCCACCTCCAGCTCGAGGATCACGCCCTTGCCGGTCGCGAGCAGGCGGTTGACCTCGGCCTCGAGCGTGCCGTAGCGGCCGCCCGCATAGGCCACGTATTCGAGGAACTCGCCGGCGTCGACGCGCCGCTGGAACTCCGCGTCGCTCAGGAAGTAGTACTCGCGCCCCTCCTGCTCGCCGGCCCGCCGCGAGCGCGTCGTGGCCGAGACCGCGACCACGTAGCGGTCGGAGCGCTTCAGCAACCCCTTGATGAGCGTGCCCTTGCCGGCCCCGGACGGGCCGGAGATGACGAACAGCCTGGGCAGCCGAGCCCCGGCAGCCAGTCAGCGTGCCCCGAGCAGCGCGACGAGCTCGTCGCGCTGGCGCTCGGAGAGGCCGCCCACGGTCTTGGACTGGCTGATGCGGCACTGGTTCAGGCAGCGCGTCGCCTTGACGCGGCCGAACTTCGGAAGCGACAGCAGCACGTCGAAGACCTTCGCCGTCATGAGGTATTCGGGCGGCCGGGTCAGCACTTCGCGCGCCGAGACGTCACCGGCCTTCAACTCGCGCTTCAGCCGCGCCCGCTCAACTCTCACCGCGTTCGCGCGGCGCAGCGCCTCCATGCGCTGGTCGAGCGATCTGAGCGGAGCTTGAGTCGGGATCTTCTGGCCGGTCGTCATTGTCGGCTGATCGTAGGCACCCCATGAGGTCAGGCGCAAGCGGTTATGGGCAGAAAACCCGCTCGGGAGCGGGAAAAACGTGAACCTCTAGTCGAGTGTTGTGGTTTTCAATGCCCGGATGCGCGGCAGGCCGCGCTGAGCGAGTAGGGTGGCAAGTTCGGCGCGTACCCGCCTGGCGAGCAGGGGTTCGCGGAACGCGGCGCTGCCGACCTGCACTGCGCTTGCACCCGCGACGAGATATTCCAGCGCATCCCAGCCGCTCGCGATTCCACCGACGCCGACGAGCGGCAGAGCACAGGCAGCGCGGCAGGTGTGGACCGCCGCGAGCGCCACGGGCTTGAGCGCCGGGCCGGAGAGGCCGCCGGTCACGCCGCCCAGCAGAGGCTCCAGCGACCAGTGGTCGATTGCGAGCCCGCGCAGCGTGTTCGTGAGCACGAGCGCATCGGCGCCGCCGCGCTCGGCCGCGCGCGCGATCGCGGCGAGGTCGGCGACGTTCGGGGAGAGCTTCACCCAGAGCGGCAGCCCAGTCGCCGCGCGGCAGGCGCGCACGACGGCCTCGGTTTCGGCGGCGTCGCTGCCGATCGCGATGCAGCCGCTCTTGACGTTCGGGCAGGAGACGTTGAGCTCGAGGGCGGCGATGCCCGGCACGCCGTCGAGACGGCTGCACGTCAGCTCGTAGTCGGCGTGCTCGAAGCCCCCGATCGACACGACGAGCGGTCGGCCCAGCGCCCGCACCGCCGGCAGCACCGACTCGGCGAACGCCTCCAGACCGGGATTGGGCAGGCCGATCGAGTTGAGCATGCCGCCCGCCACCTCGCACACGCGCGGCGCCTCGTTGCCCTCGCGCGGAAGCGGAGTCACAGTCTTGGTGACGACGAGCGCGAGCTCGGCGTCGACCGCGAGGCCGGCGGCGCGCGCGGCCAGCGGGTCGAGCGTGCCGGATGCGTTCATGACCGGATGCTCGAGCTCGAGCGCGCCGACCCGCGTGGCGAGATCGCTGCTCACGCGGCCGCCAGGCGCTCGCCCGAGACCACGGGCCCCTCGATGCAGAGCCGCACGAGCTCGCCGCCGAGGCGTACGGCACAGCCATAGCAGGCGCCGTAGCCGCAGGCCATCGGCGCCTCGAGCGCCACCTGGCACCGCACCCCCGCCGCCGCGCAGGCGCCTGCAACGGCGCGCACGAGGCCGTCAGGCCCGGCCGCGAACACGCTGGAGCAACCCGCGAGCCGTGCGCCCAGCAGTTCGAGCACGTTGACGGGAGGCAGCGCGATCTCGCGCTCGGCCGCCGGTACGAGCTCGGC
>JALYLC010000265.1 GCA_030774435.1 Actinomycetota bacterium | reverse complement strand
GCTCGAGCCCTTCCTGGCCGCCGCGGGCGAGCTCGCCCCGTCGGTGCGCGTGGTGGCGCTGGAGCCGGGGCAGTCGCTCGAGCTCTGACCGTCAGCCGTCGATGACTTCGTCGTCGCGATGGCGGCCGTAGAGGGCGGCGTAGGTCGCCGTGAGCTGACTCATCGCGCTCCCACGCGGGAGCGCGCTCGTGTCGACGCCGGCGACGGTGCCTGCGAAATCGAGCGTCCGCTGGATCGCCCAGATCTCGTCGTGAGCCTTGGGCGGGAACATCTGGGCGGGATCGCCGACCGCGATCCAGCCGATCGGGAGCTCGGCGCCGTCGGGCAGGCTGCTGTTGACGTGCAGAACGCCGTTGATGCGGATCTCAGCGCCCGCGCCGAGCCGCGAGCCGGGGAAGAGCGACGCCCCGGTGGCCACGAATGCCTCGTCCCCGATCTCCGCGCCGTTGACATGGGCGTGCGGCCCGATCAGGACGCGGTCGCCGAGGTGCACGGGATGGTCCGCACGTCCGCGCAGCACTGCGTTCTCCATGACGATGCAGCGCTCCCCCAGTCGCACCGGGCCGTCCTCGGCGGTCAGGATCGCGCCGAAGAGGATGCGGCAATCGGGGCCCACCGCGACGTCGCCGCAGAGCACGGCGTTCGGCGCGACGTAGGCCGACGGGTGGATGCGCGGACGCGCGCCATGGTGCTCGATCAGCATTGACCCTCCCTTTGAGAGCGGTTGTGGCGGAGTGTGCCGAACGCACCGAGCCCCGGAGGCGCGTGGCCTTGCCGGGGCTCGGAGGGGAGGGGAGTCGTACCGTTCTGACGGGAGGGGGATGTCAGCCAGCTCAGGCCGCCTGCGCCGTGCTCGAGTCCGCGGGCGGAGGGCCGCCGGGGCCGCCAGGCGCACCGGTGTGTACCTCGTTGATCTCCTGATCGAGACGGGTCGGCAGGGTGGCGAGGATCTTGTCCTCCTGCGCCTGCGTGAGCTTGCCCGCCGTGACCGCCGCGTCGAGATCCGACTTCGCGGCCGTGGTGAGCGCGGCCTTGAGGCCGGCCACCGTCTTGCCGTTGGCCGTCGCGATGGCTGCGAGCGTCTTCCCGGCGGCCAGCTGCGTGCGCAGGTCACTGGCCGAGATGCCGATGTACGTCGCGGCCGCGTCGGAGGACACGGGGCCGCCGCCGAAGCCGCGCAGTCCGTGCCCGTGGCCGCCGTTGCCGCCGCCGAGGGCGAAGAGCGGGGCGTCGCTCGCGGCCAGGCGCGCCTCGATGGCCGTCGCCTGGGCCTTGGTGAGCGTGCCCGCCGTGACCTGCGCCTCGATCTGGTCGACCATCGCCTTCTTGATCGCGGCGGTGAGTGCGGTCGTGCTCACCCCGAGCTGACCGGCGGCGTCGGCTGCGATCGCCTGGTTCTGCGCTGCCGGCGAGCCGCCGGACTGCGATGCGGCCACTGCAGCACCGCCGCCGCCGAGTGCCGCGAGCCCGACGACGCCGATTGCGGCTCGCCGTCGCAGCTTTCCTGCCGGGGTCTTGATGAGGTTCATGTTCCGTTCCTCTCGTCGTCGTTTGACCGATGTCCCCATCTGACCAACGGCCCGTAAGAGCAGAGAAAGAGCCCGGTAGGAGATCGCGTAGAGTCGGCGCGTGGCCATCGCCGCCCCGATCGACGAGTGCCTCTCGATCGCGGCCGGACGCCTGCAGATCGAGGGCTGTGACGCGGCGGCGCTCGCAGAGCGCTTCGGCACGCCGCTCTCGGTCATCTCGGAGGATCACCTGCGCCGCAATGCGCGGCGCTTCACGCGAGCCCTTCGGGCTGCCTGGCCGGAGGGGCCGTCGCGCGCACTGCCCTCGATCAAGGCCAACTACACGCTCGCGCTGCGCTGCGCGCTCACGCAGGAGGGGCTCGGCTGCGACGTCTTCGGGCCGGCCGAGCTGCACGCCGCGCTGGCCGGCGGGGTGCCGCCGGAGCTGATCTCCGTCAACGGCACCGGCAAGTCGCGCGCGCTGGTCGAGCACGCGGTGACGATCGGCGCCCGCGTGACGCTCGACAGCGTTCGCGAGATCGACCTCGTGCGTGCCGTCGTGCGTGACCTCGGCCGGCCGGCGCAGGTGCGCTTCCGGATGCGTCCGAGCTACCTCGAGCTGCAACAGCGCTCGGACTTCTCGGAGGGATCCGTCTACGCGACCGCGCAGGAGTACAAGCCGGGCATCCCGACCGAGGAGCTGATGGCGGCCGGCCGCGAGGCGGTCGCGGCGCCCGAGCTCGATGTCCTCGGCCTGATGTCGCACCTCGGGCGGCATCGCAACGATCTCGAGACCTGGCGGGCGTACGCCGCCAGCGCGGGCGAGACGGTCGCAGAGCTCGTGGAGGCTTGGGACGGCTGGCAGCCCCGCGAGCTCGACCTCGGCGGTGGCTACGCGGCGCCGCGCGATCCCAACGCCTGGGTCTACGGCGGGGACATCTCGCGGCCATTGGCGCCCGCCATCGAGGACGTCGCCGAGGCGCTCGCGAGCGGCCTGCGCGCGGGCATTGCCGGCCGCGTGCCTCTGACCGGCGTGACGCTCGAGGTCGAGCCGGGCCGCGCGCTGCACGCCGACACCGGCATCCACCTCACGCGCGTCGTCAACCTCAAGCAGCAACGCGAGCCTCTGCCGTGGCGCTGGGTCGAGACCGACACGACCGAGATGTTCCTGCTCGACCTGCTGGTGGAGCACTGCCGCTTCCCGGTGGTCGCGGCGACGCGGATGGGCGAGGCGCTCGCGGGGCCGGTCGACGTGGTCGGCTGCTCCTGTGGCTTCGACGTGCTCGCGCACCAGGTGCGCCTGCCGGCGGTCGAGCTGGGTGACACGCTCGCCTTCCTCGACACCGGCGCCTACGAGGACGCCTGCGCAGCCAACTTCAACGCGCTGCCGCGGCCGGCGATCTTGCTCGTCAGCGGCGACGGAGCCGAGATCGTGCGTCGCGCCGAGACGATCGAGGACGTGTTCGCGCGCGACGTCGTGCCGGAGCGGCTGCGGCCATGACGGTGCGCGGTATCGATCACGCGGGCATCACCGTCGCGAGCCTGAAGGAGGCGCTGCGCTTCTACCGCGACCTGCTGGGCCTGCGCGTGATCGACGAGGGCGAGGACTCCGGGCCCGAGCTGGACGCGATCACCGGGCTGAGCGGGGTGCGTATTCGCTATGCCGAGCTCGAGCTCGGCGCCGGCCAGCTGCTCGAGGTGATCGAGTTCCGTCCGCCGGAGGGGAGGCGGCTGGCGCAGGATCCGCGCGATGCGGGCGCGGCGCACCTCGCGCTGCGCGTCGGCGACGTAGATGCGCTGTATGCGCGGCTCGTCGCCGCCGGCCTGACGGTGCCGGGTCAGCCGACGACGATCACCGCTCCCGGCTCCTGGAACGGCGCGCGCTGCGTCTACGTGGAAGACCCCGACGGTCGCACCGTCGAGCTTGTACAGCGCCCTGCTTGACAATGGTCGGCGTTCCTGTTCGGCGCGATCTTGGCGATCCCGGTCTTCCTGCTCGGTTCGCGGCCGGCGCGCGACGCCTTCCCTCGCAGCTCGGTCGCGAGCCTCTCCTCGCGCGACGACTCGCCCGTCGTCGCGCTCGCGTGGGTGATGGCCGCGGCCCTGGTGGTCGGAGTCTTCTACCGCATCGCCGCGGGCAGCGACGGCGCGAAGGATCCGTACACGCTCTACTTCTACGACGCGACTGCGGGCACGATTGCGCTGCTCGTGGCCTACGCGATGGTCACGCTGGGCGCGATCCGCTTCCTCTTCCTCGGCACGACCCGTCGGGTTGCGACCTGGGAGGTCGTGCTGCCGCTCGGCGCGCTCGCGGTGGTCGGCTACGTCGTCTACCGCCAGATGGATCCGGACGGCGTCGGCCCGAGCTCGCTCTGGAACACCTCGATCGGGCTGATCGTGCCCGCCATCGGCATCCTCGGAGCGCTGCTGCTTCCCGGCCTCGCCTCGAACTTCGGCCGCCACCTGAGCGAGGAGGAGGGCCTGGGCGCGGCCATCCCCGCCGGCGACTAACGCACGAGCCGGGGTCAGACCCCTATTTGTGCACCCTGCATAAATCGGGGTCTGACCCCTATTTATGCAGGCGCCTGGGTGTCGGTGCCGGTCACGCCCCAGGTGTCTGCGACGAGGTAGCCCTCCGGGAACGGGTCGGAGGGATCGACCATGAACTGGTGCAGGCCCGTGATCCAGGCCGACCCGCGCACTGCCGGGATGATGCCTTCGCGCTCGCCCACATGCGCGGAGGCCGCGATGCGGCCGTCGAAGACCGTGCCGATCACCGAGGCGTGCGACATCGTGTCGCCCGGCGCCATCAGGCCTCTCGCGTATAGCACCGCCATACGGGCGCACAGGCCCGTGCCGGTCGGGCTGCGGTCGAGCCGCCCCGGCGCGACGACGACCGCGTTGCGCGTGACTGCGCCGACGCCCTGCCAGGGCGCCGCGATCTGCACGATCGAGACGTCGTGGATCCCGGGATTCTCGGGATGGACGCAGGGCAGCTGGGCGCGCGCGGCCTCGCGGATGCGCTCGCCCACGAGCGAGAGCTCGCGCGCCTCGCCCGGCTCGATCGCGAAGCCCAGGGCCGCGGCGTCGGCGATCGCGTAGAACATGCCGCCGTAGGCGACGTCGATGCTGAGCGTGCCCAGTCCCTCGACCTCGAGCGGGGCATCCAGCCGGTCGGCGAAGCACGGCACGTTCGTGAACTCGACCGATTCGCAGCGCCCGTCGCGACAGGTCGCGCGCGCCTCGACGACGCCGCCGGGGGCCTCGAGGCGCACGACCGTCTCGGGCTCGTGCATCGGCAGCATGCCGGTCTCGAGCAGCACGGTCGTCGTGCAGATCGTGTTCGAGCCCGACATCGGCGGGTACTCGGTCGGCTCCATGATGATGAAGCCCGCGTCGCAGTCGTCTCGCGTCGCCGGCACGATCAGGTTGCAATGCGCCGCCACGCTGCCGCGCGGCTCGCGCAGCAGCAACCGGCGCAGCGCGTCACCGTCGCGCTCGAGTGCCTGCATCTGCTCGAACACGGTCGCCCCCGGCGGGGGCAGCACGCCTCCCACGATGACGTTGCCGATCTCGCCGGCCGCGTGCACGCCGACGACGCTGATCGTGCGCATCGCTCTCACGGCAGCGGTTGTACCACGGCGCCGCCGGGCGGCGTACCGTTCGCTGGATGAAGGCCAGCCTGCGGGCAGGCGGGTGAGCCCTGTCAGCTGAGTGCAGGCTCGGGCAGGGCGAGGAGCGCCTCCATCACCGCGCCGGCGTCGCCGACCACGCCAAGATCGGCGTACTCGAAGATCCGCGCCCCGCGGTGGTGGTTGACGGCCACGATGGTCTGGCTGTCGGCCATGCCCACGAGGTTCTTGGGGCCGATGCGCAGGGCTCGAAGAGGACGTCGTGACGCGGGTCGCGACCTATGTCATGAGAGCATGACTCACGGAGTGGCGGTTGCGATCCCCTGAGCGGTGATCCGGCAACTCGTGCCGCTGGCGCCCGCGGTCACCCACATGGTGCTCACGCGATCGCCGGCGCTCGAGTCGTCACTGGCCTGCCACATGACCGACTCCTGGCCGTTCGTGCCCGTATTGAGCGGCTGATCGAAGGTGGCGGCCGCGGCGACGCTCGCCGAGTGCACCTCCGGAGCCCCACCCTGGACGACGAGCTGGTCTACCACCGTGATGGCCCCTGCTGCGGTGTTCTGCCACTGCGTGGTCGCAACGCCGTTCGCGCAGCTGGAGCGCAGGGCGCCGAGGCCGGGCACGCTCAGGAGCGTCGTCTGGCCGGCGCCGTCGGGCAGCGTCACCGCGGTCGAGAGCATGCGGCCGTTGCCCTCGACGACCTCGCCGTCCTTGATCTTGCTCGCCGTGATCGAAGCGTCGGCGATGTCGGCGGCGGCCACGGAGCCGTCCTTGATCTTCACGCCCGTCACGGCATCCGTGGCGAGCTGGGTGTTGCCGACGTTGCCCGCGCGGATCTTCGCGGCCGTCACGGAGTCATTCGCCAGATCGCTGTTGCCGACAGCGCCGCCGCGCACCTTCGCACCGGTCACGGAGTCGTTGGCGAGGTCGGAATTGCCGACGCTGCCGTCTCGGATCTGCAGACCGGAGACCGCGCCGGCGAGGATCTTGGCGGTGACCACGCTGTTGCGTGCCAGGTCGACGTTCTTCACCTGGCCGTTTCGGATCTTCACGCTCGTGATCGCGTTGTTCTTGATCTGCTTCGTGCCGATGCGCACGGCCGCGTAGGTCGTGCCGCCGAGCGCCACGACGAGCGCGATGAGCGCGACGCCCATGGCGGGCGAAGGTAGGCGAATCCAGGCTCGCATGATCGGTCCTCCCGTTGCTGCCGGCCTCCGAGGGCCGAGTCGACGAAACCCAGCCTGGCAGACGGATGTACCGAATCCGTGAAGAGTTCTTTCGCAAGAAACTGGTTTCCGACGCCACGTGTGAAACCAATTTCTAAGAACGGCGTAGGAGTGGTGCCCGCAAGCCCGCTGCGGCGGGCAGAATGGGGGCTGATGAGAATCCTCGTCGTCGACGACGATCGCTCCGTGCGCGACGCGCTGCGCCGCGCGCTGACGCTGGCCGGGTACGAAGTGCAGATGGCCGAGGGCGGCCAGCAGGCGCTGACACAGGCCGCGACCGCAGTGCCCGATGCCGTCGTGCTCGACGTCGGCATGCCCGACATCGACGGGATCGAGGTCTGCCAGCGCCTGCGCGGGGCCGGAAATCGCGTGCCGATCCTGATGCTGACCGCGCGCGACGCCATCGAAGACCGCATCGACGGGCTGGATGCCGGCGCCGATGACTACCTCGTCAAGCCGTTCGACGTGGGGGAGTTGAAGGCGCGGCTGCGGGCGCTGCTGCGCCGCAGCGGGAGCGAGGGCGATCCCGATGCCGTCTCGTTCGCGGAGCTCAAGCTCGACAGCGCCCGTCACGGCGTCGCCGTGGACGATCGCTTCGCGGAGCTCACCCGCACCGAGTATCAGCTGCTCGAGCTGCTGATGCTCAATCCCCGGCGAGTGCTGCCGCACGGCCTCATCTACGACCGCGTGTGGGGCTACGACTTCGGCCCCGCGTCGAACGCTCTGCGCGTCTACGTGGGCTACCTGCGCCGTAAGCTCGAGGACGCGGGCGCCCGGCCGCTGATCCACACGATCCGCGGCGTCGGCTACGTGCTGCGAGAGCCGTGACGCTGCGCACACGCATGGCCGCCGTCGCCGGCGTCGCGGTCGCGCTGACCGTGGTCGTCCTGGCCGCGGCGCAGTACGAGGCCGCTCGCTCAACCTTACGCGGGCAGATCGACTCCGCATTGCGCGACCGCGCCACGCCCATCAAGAGCACGCCGCCGCTTGGTGGTCAGGGCGGCCCGTCCGACGGCGACGATCATCACGACCAGGTGCCACCGAATCCGTTCGGCGACGCCTCGGGCAAGGTGCAGTACCTCTCGCCGCAGGGCACGATCCTCTCGTCGACGACGACGAGCTCGCGGCTGCCAGTCGACGAACGCGCGAAGGAGCTCGCGGCGAGCGGGACGGGCAGCTACTTCAGCGACGCCCACGTCAGCGGCGTGCACCTGCGGGTGCTGACGGTGGGGCTGGGTCAGCGCGGCGCGGCGCAGATCGCGCGCCCGCTGACCGAGGTCGACCACGCACTCCGGCAATTGCTGCTCGTGTTACTCGCGGTCGGCGCCGTCGGCATCCTCGTGGCGGCCGCGCTCGGAGGTGTCGTCGCACGCGCGGCCCTGGCTCCGGTCTCGCGCTTCACGCGCCGCACCGAGGCGCTCACGGGCAATCCCGACCTCTCGCAGCGCCTCGAGATCGAGGGACAGGACGAGCTCGCCCGGCTGGCGCGCAGCTTCAACGCGACGCTCGACGCGCTCGAGCGCTCGGCCGAGGCGCAGCGCCACCTGGTGGCCGACGCCAGCCACGAGCTGCGGACCCCCATCGCCAGCCTGCGGGCCAACATCCAGGTGCTGCAGGACGCCGACCTGCTGCCCGAGGAGGAACGCGAGAGCCTGCGCGCCGACATCATCGCCGAGCTCGACGAGCTCACCGCGCTGGTGGGCGACGTCGTGGAGCTCGCGCGCGGCTCGAAGCCGAGCGATATCGTGGACGACGTGCGCGTCGACCAGATCGTGCGCGCTCTGGTGGAGCGCGCCGAGCGACGTGCGGGCGACGGCGTCGTCTTCCGCTCGAGCCTGCAGCCGACAGTCGTCAGCGGCGAGCCCGAGCGCATCAGCCGCGCGATCTCGAACCTGATCGGCAACGCCCACAAGTGGAGCCCCCCCGGCGGCCTCATCGAGATCGATCTCGCCGACGGCACGCTCGCCATCCGCGACCACGGCTCCGGCTTCGTCGAAGCCGATCTCCCTCACGTCTTCGACCGCTTCTATCGCGCCGACAGCGCACGCGGGATGCCCGGCTCGGGTCTCGGGCTGGCCATCGTGCGGCAGGCGGCCGAGGCGCACGGCGGCTGGGTGACCGCGGCCAACGCGCCCGATGGCGGAGCAGTCGTCACGCTCTCCTTCGGTCCGTCGGTCGTCGTCGTCGACGACCCGGACGAGGGTGAGTCAACCCCTGTCAGCGTCCCGCCGCTCGAGCAGGAGCGCGAGCCGCGGACATAGCGACACGGCGCGGCGCGCGTCGCGCTGCAGCCCGGCCGGCACGGGGTCGTCGGCGATGATCGGGTAGCCCCACTCGTCGAGCGAAATCAGCTCGGGAAGCAGCTCGGCGCAGTGCCCGTACGCGTCGCAGCGGATCGGGTTGACTCGCAGATGCGTGGTCCGGCGGGTCATCGCCACTCGATCGGGCCGTGGGGGATGGGCATGACCGCTTCGGGCGAACGAGCCGAGCAGTGACCGGAAAGGTGGTGAGCGACCTCATCCGCGAAGACCGCGAGCGCGCTCTCCACCAGGCGCGTCGCGCCGTTGGGATGAGCGCACGCGCCGCGCCCCGTCACCTGTGGCGTGACCCGGCGCAAACGCTTCAGGGCGGCGGTTGCGCCGCTGTCGCAGCTCGCAATGGCGGCGAGCGCGTCGGCGATCGCGCGTAGCCCGAAGACGCAGGGCCCGCACTGGCCCGCGCTCTCGCGGGCGAGATAGTCGGCGATGCTGGCGGTCTCGGCGACGCCGCAGCGCCGCCGCGGCAGGACCGCGATCGAGCGAGCGCCGAGGGCGGCGCCAAGGCGGCGCATTCCGGCGTCGGAGAGCGGTGCGTCGACGGCGCGGGCAGCCGGGGCCCAGGTGCCGAAGTAGCCGCCGATCAGCAGCGCCTGGGGCGACTCGTCGAATCCGTCGCAACGCTCGAGCGCGTCGCGCAGGGACGAGCCCGACTCCACTTCGGTGACGCCCGGCCGGCCGACGCCGCCACCGAGCGTGACCAGCATCGAACCCGGCTCGTCGTCGCTGCCGAGCTCGCGAAACCAGCGGGGTCCGTGGCGCGCGATCAGTGCGATGTTGGCGAGCGTCTCGACGTTCTGGACGAGCGTGGGGCGTCCGCGGACGCCTTTCTCGTACGGTCGCGGAGGTACGAATGCGGGCTTGGCCGGCCCGCCGTTCAGCCATTGCACGAGCGCGGTCTCCTCGCCGGCCACGAACCGGTCGGGAATCGTGACGAGCTCGACCTGCTCGCGCGAGCCGGCTCGGGTGCGCTCGGCGATGGCGGCGGCCATGCTGTCTCGAGCGCTCGCGGCGTTGCGGCCGACGGCGATGACGATCTGGCGCGCGCCCACCGCAGCGGCCGCGGCCGCTGCGCCATCCAGCACGAGGTGCGGATTGGTGCGCATGAGGAGCTTGTCCTTATGGCTCGGGGGCTCGCCCTCGACGCCGTTCGCGACGACGATCGGCGAGCGGCCGGCCGCGACGGCGCGCAGCTTGAGGTGCGTCGGAAAACCGGCGCCGCCACGGCCGCGGAGGCCGCTGGTCTCGACGGCCGCGATCAGCGCATCGGCCTCGCCGCGCAGGTGTGGCAGGCCGCCGTAATGGGCGACATGCGCGCTCAGCGTCGTCGGCTCGCCCGACGGTCTCAGCAGCCGCGGCATGGCCGAAACGCGCGCTCGCGGGCGGACGGCGACGCTCATCTCGCGACCCGCAGCTTCGTCGGCTCGAGGTGCTTGGCCGTCGGCGTGGGCGCGTTGATCATGCGGAGCACGACCGCGCCGGCGAAGATCGCGATGCAGGTTGCGTCGACGGCGAGCATCCAGGTCGAGCCCGCATCCGTGCCCATGCCCGCGCCGTGCAGCAGCGCCACCGGCCACGCGAGGTACGCCAGCCAGTGCACGGCACGCCAGAAGGGCAGGGAAAGGCGATGTCGGAGCAGGCTCGTGACCACCAGTGCCACGACGAGGTCGAGTGCGAGCGCGGCGAGTCCGAGCCAGAGCCCGTAGCGGCCGGACGGCAGCGGCACCAGCACGGCGATGGCGCGCACGGAGGCGTCGGGGTCCACGATTGCGGTGAGCACGTGCACCGTGAGGAACACGACCGCCAGCAGCGAGATGTTGCGATGCAGGCCGAGCGTGACGAAGCGCGGTATGCGACCCGGGCGCCAGCGGCTCACGGTCGCGATGCCGAGGGCACTGACGACGGTCAGGAGCAGGAGCGACACCACGCCGCTCGCGCGCATCAGGTACCAGACCGGCCCGGAGGTCAGGACGCCGTTCATGCCGCCGCCTCCTCGGGCCAGCCGCAGGTGTACGTCGCCGAGCCGTCGCGCCGCACGAGCCGCGCCGGCAGGCCGGCCCGCTCGAGCCAGGCCACTGCCTTCTCGCCCCGCACGATCGCCGCGGTGCTGGCCGAATTGGCTTCGACACAGGTGGCGGCGGCCACGCTGACGGTCTTCCAGACCTCGGAGGCCGGGGCACCGCTGCGCGGGTCGACGATGTGATGCAGCTCTGCGTCGCCGGCACGCCAGCGGCGCACGGTGGTGCTCGACGTGGCCAGGCCGCCTCCGGCGAGGGCGATCGTCTGGCCATCCGCGGCTGCAGTGCTGCGGTGGTCGTCGGTCACACGGATCGGCCAGCCGCCGGCGGGAGCGGGGCCCGCCAGCGCGATGTCGCCGCCGAGGTTGACGAGCGCGCTCGATCCCGTCGCTCGATGCACGCGTTGCGCACAGCGATCCGCGGCCAGCGCCTTCGCCGTGGCGCCGAGGTCGATCTCGACCCCCGCGGGGATACGGGCCAGGCCGCGCGCGCGATCGAGGCGCACGCGTTGCCAGCCGGCCGCGGGGACGATGCGCATGCGCGGCACCTGGCCGCGGCGCGCGACCACGACCGTGAAGTCGGAATCCCAGCCGAGCGCGCCCATGGATCGGCCGACGGTCGGATCGACGTCGCCGTCCGTCCGGGCCGCGGCAGCGAGGGCGACGGCGAGTGCCTCGAGAAGCAGCGGGCTGCTCGCGAACGGCACGCCGGCCGAGCGGTTGAGCTGCACGAGTTCCGAGTCGTCGCGAAAGCGGCTGCAGGTCTCGTCGATCCGGCGCAACTCCTCCTGCACGATCGCGAGGGCCGCCGGCAAGGCCTTGGCATGGGCCACCGTGACGGCGGCACTCGTCCCGAGCGCCGCGAAAGATGCTGTGGCGCAGTTCACGCTAGGAACCCCCGGAGACCGCGACCGGCGTGTCCGACGTGGTCGTCGGTGCGCTCGTGGTGGCGGCCTGTGTGGTGGCGGCCTGCGTGGTGGCGGCTTCGGTCGTCGTCTCCTCGGTGGTTGCTTGCTGGGTGGTCGCAGCAGTCGTGGCTGCGCTCGTGGTGACGGGCGTGGCTGCCGCTGCGCTGCCCGCGTGGCTGGTCGCGGCTGCCGCCAGGACGCCGAATCCGGCCGTCGCGCTCGCGGCCAGAGAGCCGATCACGACGGTCAGGTGCCTGACGCGGCGGACGTTCGTGTCGCGCTTCTGAATCTCGGGTTCGTTGCTGCCCATGCAGGCATTCGAGCAGCCGGACCTAAACGCCAGGTAAGAGTCTCAGCAGAGCAGGCTCAGTACAGGCTCAGTGCAGCCAGGGGCCGAGCGTGTCGCGGATGCCCCCGACGCTCACGCGCCCTTCGACCTTGCGGACGACGCGGCCGTCCTCGAGCACCACGATCGCGGGCACGTCTTCGACCTCGAAGTGCTCGGCGAGCTGCGGCGTTCGATCCACGTCGACGCGCGCGCGGGTGAATGACCGGTGGTTGCGGCGCTCCTGCAGCACCTGGTCGAGGAACGCCTCCACGCGCCGGCTCAGGCCCGATTTCGGGGAGTAGAAGTAGAGCAGTTTGGGTTGTGTCGTTGCGTTCACGCCGACGTGTTCCCCGGTTGGGCCGCGCGGAAAACATCCTTCAGGAATCCCTTACGATTGGCCCACGAAGGTCCGCAAGGCGTCTTTCACAGCCTGCGCAGGAAGCGCAGCAACGCGGATTCCCAGCGGTCGAGGCCGCGCAGACGGCGCCTCGCGGGCTGCGGGAGATCGCCCGCCACGTAGGCCTCCAGCAACGCGGGATGGACGTATGACGCGCGGCAGACGGCCGGGGTGTTGCCGAGCGCATCTGCGACCTCGCGAATCGCCTCGGCGATCGACCGGTCCGCCTCCGCGGGCGAGGCCGGTGCTCCCAGATCGCCGAGCGCTCGCACGCACAGGGCGCTCGCGCCCCAGGTGCGGAAGTCCTTGACGGTCAGCTCGTCCCCGCTCACATCCCGCAGGTAGGCGTTCACGTCCTCCGAGCGCACTCGCCGGCGCTTGCCTTCGGCGTCGCGGTATTCGAACAGCTCGCGTCCGGGCAGGTCGTGCAGTTGCTGGATGACCCGCGCGAGCCGGCGGTCGCTGACCTCGGCATGCGCGAGCTTGCCGCCCTTGCCACGGAATTCGACGTTGATGCGGGAGCCTGCGACCTGTGCGTGGCGCTGCCGCATCGTGGTGGCGCCGAACGAGCCGTTCGCGCGCCGGTATTCCTCGCTGCCGACTCGGATCAGCGTGTCGTCGACCAGTCGCACGACGGCGGCGAGCACGCGTTCGCGGGGAAGCCCGGGAAGGCCCAGATCTGCGCCGATCCTCTCACGCAGACGCGGCAGTGTCGTCCCGAACTCCGCCATGCGGTCGAACTTCGTACCGTCGCGGTGCGCTCTCCATTCGTGGTGGTAGAGATACTGCTTGCGCCCGCGCGCGTCGCGGCCGGTCGCCTGCAGGTGCCCTCGCGCGTCCGGGCAGATCCACACGTCGCGCCAGGCCGGCGGGATCGCGAGCGCGTGGATGCGCGCGAGCGTTCGCTCGCCTCGTACCAGCGCTCCGCGAGCGGTGCGATAGCTGAAGCCGCTCCCCGTCCGGCGGCGCGAGATCCCCGGCGCGGTGTCCGACGAGTAGCGAAGTCCGGCAGCTCGCGCTTCAGCCGCGCCAGTGCGCGGAGCCGCGGTCACGTGCCTCCATGCGCCGGCTGCGGCGGCTGGGTCTCGTCATGCCGGGCGGTTCCCGTCCGCCTCTGGCCCGAAACGCCTCGCCATGCGAAGCGGAGTAGCATCCCCACCCCAGAGTCGAATGAGGGAGAGAATCATGTCGACGCCAGAGAAGAAACGCATGGGCATCACGCTCGGCGGCGCGCTCGTGATCGTGGGCATCGTCATCGCGCTCTTCTGGAGCATCGCCGTCGGAGTCGTCGTTGCGCTGATCGGCCTGATCGCGTTCGGCGGCTTCGTGCGCGGCAAGTGGTACTAGGACCTCTTACCTCTTACTGAAGCAATGCGGCCGGCAGGGTCTGGTCGGCGTCGAGCGCGCCTGCGAAGGGATCGCCGTGGCGCTCGATCCGGCGCAGTGCCGCGCGCGTGGTCGGACGCGCGCGCGCGAAGGCGCCTGACTCGACCTCGTCCCAGGTCAGGGGCATCGACACGGGCGCGCCCGGCCGCGGCCGCACGCAGTAGGCGGCGGCCATCGTGCGGCCGTAGCCGACCTGGTTGGAGTCGATCAGCACGCCGTGGCGGCGGCTCTTGTCCCACTCGGTCGTGACCAGGTCCGGGTGGGCCCGCTCGAGCGCCTGGGCCACGAGTTGCACGAGCGAGCGGGCCTGCGCGTAGGTGTGGCCGCGACGCAGCGGGACAGCGAGATGCATGCCCTCGGCGCTCGAGGTCTTGACCACCGCGCGCAGGTCGAGCACTGCCAGGGCGTCGCGCACCAGCAGGGCCACGCGGCCCGTCTGAGCGAGCGTGAATCCCGGCGAAGGATCGAGGTCGAAGAGCACGAAGTCGGGCGAGTCGAAGTGCTGCGCGCGCGCGTAGGGCGCATGCACGTCGATGCAGCCGCTGTTGATCATCCACAGCAGGCCGTCCGTGTCGTCGACCATGACGTAGCGGATGTCCTTGCCGCCGCCGTCGGAGCGGCTGGGCAGCGACACGGTTCGCATCCAGTCGGGCGTGTGCGCCGGCGCCTGCTTCTGGAAGAAGTGCTTGCCCTCGATGCCGTCGGGGTAGCGCACCAGCGTGATCGGGCGGTCGCGCAGGTGTGGAATGAGCACGTCCGCCACCGAGCGGTAGTACTCCACGAGGTCGCCCTTTGTGATCCCCTCGTCGGGGAAGAAGATCTTGCCCTGGTTCGTGAGCTTCAGCTCGCGCGCGGGCTGCTCGACAGGTTCCTTCACGGCGTCCTCCTCCACCAGGCCCTTGAAGACGGGGGCGCGCAGCCGGCGATCGCGCGTCCATTCGGTGAACTCGACCTCGCATGCCAGCGACGGCTCGACCCAGGTGATCCGCGAGCGCACGACGCCGCCCAGGCGGGGCGCGCCACGCAGGGGCGAGGTCTCGCGTCGCAATGGCTCGAGCCGCCGCAGCACTTCCCTGATGTTCCCGTCCGAGAGCCCGCTCCCGCAGTTCCCCGCGTATTCGAGGTCGTCCGTGGCGAGCAGCAGGGCACCGAGCTTCGCGCGCGCACCCTGGCCGCTCGTATAGCCGGCGATCAGGAGCGTCACCTCTTCGCGCAACTTGACCTTGCGCCAGTCGTCGCTGCGCCTGCCCGGCCGGTAGGGCGCCTTCACCCGCTTGGCCATGATGCCCTCCAGCCCGCGCCGGCGCGCCGCGTCGAGCAGGGCCTCGCCGTCGTCGTAGACCTGCGAAAGCACCACCATGGGGGCGCCCGGAACGATCAGCTTCGCCAGCAACTCGCGCCGCCGGCTCCAGGGCTCGGCGATGAGAGGCTCGCCGTCGAGCTCGAGCAGGTCGAACACGACGTAGGCGATCGAGCCCTCGCCGCGCTGGAAGAGCTCGAAGCGCGGGACGCCGGTGTCGTCGAAGGCGCACAGCTCGCCATCGAGCACGCAGTCGGCGCGCGTGAGCGCGTCGGGCAGGGCCTCCGCCACGGAGCGGTGCTTCCCCTCGAGCGCCTTGCCGTTGCGCGACCACAGCCGCACGTCGTCGCCGTCCACGCGCGCGATCGCGCGGAATCCGTCCCATTTGATCTCGAAGCGCCAGGCGTCGCCGGCCGGAACGCCCGGTGTCGTTCCGGCGAGCATCGGCGCGTAGGTGGGAGTGTCGCTTGGCATGCCGGGGCTCCAGGGGGTGATGCTAGGCTCGCCGCGTGCCAAAACCTCCGCTGCCTCCGCGGCTGGACGCCTTCCTGGCGAAGCCGAACGCGTCGGTCATCGCCACCGTACGCCCGGACGGATCGCCGGTGACGGTGGCGACATGGTACGTCTGGGAAGGCGGGCGGGTGCTCGTGAACATGGACGAGGGCCGCAAGCGCCTGGGGCACCTGCGCTCCGATCCGCGCGTCTCGCTGACGGTCATGGATCTCTCGAACTGGAGCGCGCACGTCAGTCTGCAGGGCCGCGTGGTCTCGATCGAGGAGGACGCCGGCCTGCACGACATCGACCGCATCGCGATGCACTACACGGGGGAGCCGTACTACCGGCGCGACCGCCGGCGCTTCAGCGCGTGGATCGAGGTCGAGCAGTGGCACGCCTGGCGCCAGGAGACCATCTGAGCGCTCGATCGCGGGTCAGAGAGATGCGGTTCGAGAGATGCGGTTCCCTAACCGACCGCGTGCGCGCGGATGATCGCCGCAGCGAACTCGACTGCAGGCGTGCGCGCGCCGTTGGCGCGCATGGTCAGCGCGATGCGGCGGTCGGGGATGAAGTGGTCGACCGGGATCCTGTCGATCGCCTCGTCGGGCCCGTCCAGCAACAGACTCGGCACGACCGCGACGCCGAGGCCGCGTCGCACGAGCGCCAACACCTCCCGCAGGTCGTGGGCCCGGATGCGCGGCGGGCCGAGACCGTAGTCGGATAGTGCCGCGGCGAGCGCGCGCTGGCTCGCCGTGCCGCAGTCCTTGCCGATCAGGTCGCGCCTGGCGAGATCGGCCGGCGTCAGCTGGCGCCGGAGCTTCGTCAGCGGATCGCCGGCCGGAACGAGCAGGACATAGGGGTCGCTCATGATCGCCTCGGACTCGAGGCCCTCCCGCGGCTCGTCCTCCGGCGCGGCGACGAGATCGAGCTCCCCCGCAGCCAGGCTGTCGAGCAGCTCCGAGGGAAAGTACGACTCGCTCACGGCGAGCGTCATGCGCGGCGCGCGGGAGCGCAACTCCTCTGCCAGCGCGGGCACGAGCGCGACCGCCACGCTCGGCACTGCCCCGATGCGCAGCTCGCCCGTGCGGCCGTCGGAGAACGCCGCCAGGTCTGCGCGCGCCGACTCCAGGTGCCCGGCGATCGCGTCGGCATGCGCGAGCAGCCGGCTGCCGGCCTCGGTGAGCTCGATCGAGCGCCCTCCCGGCGAGCGGGCGACGAGCGTCACGCCCACGATTCGCTCGAGCGCCAACAGCTGCTGACTCACAGCCGACTGCGTGTAGCCCAGCCGGACGGCCGCGCGGCTGACGGATCCCTCGCGCGCAATCGCCTCGAGTGCGGCGAGGTGGCGCAGATCGAGACCGGACCATTCAGAAAGAGCGCTGATAGGTCACGATCGTATCCCGAATTTGCGCGCACCGTCTGGCGGTGAAATGGTTTGCCAGCGTGAGCATTCTGGTCATCCAGCACGACGCCGACAAGGGACTCGGGCTGTTCACGCCTCCGCTGGCCGGCGCGGGACTCGAGCTCGATGTCGTCTTCGCCGGGCACGGCGAGCTCGAGCTCGGCGACCACGAGGCCGTCATCGCGCTGCCCGGAGTGGCAAATCCGGTCGATCAGACCCCCGCCGTCATCTCGACGCGCGATGTCCTGCGAGATGCACTGAGACAGCAGGTGCCCGTATTCGGCATCTGCCTCGGAGGCGAGCTTCTGGCGGAGGCCGCCGGAGGCGTCACGCACCCGTGCCCGCCCGAATGGGGGTTCCACGAGGTAGCGCTGCTGCCGGCCGCTCGCGAGGACGCCCTGCTCGCTGACCTGCCCGAGCAGGTCACCGTCTTCCAGGCGCACGATTACGGCTTCGACCTGCCGCCGGGAGCCGTCGCCCTCGCCGGCTCACCGGACGCGGTGCAGGGGTTCCGCGTCGGCGCCAACGCATGGGGCATCCAGTTCCACCCCGAGCCGACGCTCGAGACGCTGGACGGCTGGACGACGGTGCTCGGTCACCTCATGCAGGCCAACGGCGTCGATCCGGAGCTGACACGCCGGCTCGGCGGGCGCTACGTGCCCGAATGGCGCGCGCATGCCGGCTCCATGGCCCGGCGCTTCGCGGCAGTCGTACGCGTCGCGTCCGCGTCCGCGGCCAGAACTCGTTAGACCAGCGCAGCCGAGAGGCGCGGGATCTCGGCGATCGCCTCGACCTCGGCGTGGCGCAGATGCTGGAGCATGATGCGATCGACGCCGGCATCGCGGTAGGCCCGCAGGCTCCCGACCGCATCGTCGAACGCGCGCGGGATGCTGACGGCGGCGGACTCGCCGACCACGGCCATCAGCTCGGGATCGGTACCGTCCACCCAAGGCAGCATCACGGAGAAGGTGAGCGTCGACGGGTCCCGGCCGGCGTCGCGCCACGCTTGCTCGCATACGGCTCGGCGCTCGGCGCACTCGGCCGGCGTCGCGTACACGGTGTTGTACTCGTCGGCGAACCGAGCTGCCATGCGCGCGGTGCGGGGCTTCGCCGCGCCGCCGATGATGATCGGCGGGCGCGGGCGCTGCACTGGCTTGGGCAATGCGTCGAGCGCAACGAGCTCGTAGTGCTCGCCGGCAAACGAGAATGGCCCGTCGGCCCAGGCGCCGCAGACGACCTCGAGCTGCTCCTCGAGCATCGCGAGGCGCGTGCCGAGCGGCGGAAACTCGAAGCCATAGGCCTCGTGCTCGCGCTCGTTCCAGCCGGCGCCGAGGCCGAAGTCGACGCGCCCGCCGGAGATGTGGTCGACGGCGGCGACGGCCTTCGCGAGCACCGACGGGTGACGGAATGTCGCCGGCGAGACGAGCACGCCGAAGCGCAGCCGGGTCGTGATCGCGGCCAGGCCGGCGAGCGTCGTCCAGGTCTCGAGCGAGCCGCGCTCCTCGTGGCCCATGACCGAGAGGTAGTGATCGGAGCGGAACAGCGTGCCCACGCCGTGCTGCTCGCAGGCCCGCGCCAGCGCGACCCACTGCTCCCAGGTCACGTCCTCCTGGCCCTCGATCATCAGCTCCAGCTGCATATCGCGGAGCTTAGAGCGCATTTCAAAATGAGCGCGGTGTCTGGAGCGGCTGGATCGGCCTGCAGTCGATCGCCAGGGCGCGAACAAAGGTGTGTGAGGTTCGATCGGTGGCGGGGTGCGCCCTGGCGATTGACTTCCGTCCGACCCGGAGGGCTCGCTCGCTGCGCGAGGCGGCTCCGGGGCGTCGCAGGGCCACCGGCCGGCTCTTGAAAGGGTTCCAACCGGATCTGCGAGCCGGCCGGCGCCCCTGCTCGCTCCATCCACCCCAGCCGCACACGCTCATTTTGAAATGCACTCTTAGAAGGCCAGGTACAGCGACGCCGCGACGCCCGCGGCGACGCAGTACGCGGCGAACGGCGTCAGCCGGTTGGTCTCGAAGTAGCGCATCAGGAAGCGCACCGCGAGGTACGCGGTGGCGGCCGAGCAGATCGCGCCGACGAGCGCCGGCCCGCGCACGCCGTTGCCGCTCGAGCCGAACAGGTCGGGCAGCTTGAGCGCAGCAGCCGCTCCGATGATCGGCGTGGCGAGCAGGAACGCAAAGCGCGCCGCGTCCTCGTTCGACAGTCCGACGAGCAGGCCGCCGCCCATCGTCGCGCCGGAGCGCGAGAAGCCGGGTACGAGGGCGACCGCCTGGGCGGCGCCCACAGCCAGTGCTGAACGCCACGACATCCGGTTGGCGATGCGCGCATCGGCCACCGCGGGGTCGTCGCCGCTCTCCACCACGGGCGCCCTCCGCCGCAGTCGCTCCGCGCCGTAGAGCATCACCCCGTTGAGGATCAGGAAGAACGCCGCCGAGCGGCCCGATGCGAACAGATCGCGCAGAGCGTGCTCGAGCAGCAGCCCGAGCAACCCGGCCGGCACGGTGCCGACCACGAGCAGCCAGCCGAGCCGCGCGTCGGTGTCGGCGCCGATCTCGCGGTTTTGCAGCGAGCGCGCGAGTCCGCGCAGGATGCGCGCCCAGTCTCGCCGGAAGAAGGCCAGCAGCACGAGCGCGGTGGCCAGGTGCGTGGCCACGAGGAACGTGACGAAGAACGAGTCGTTCTGATGGATGTTCCAGCCGAGCAGGCGCGGCAGGATCACGCTGTGGCCGAGGCTGGAGATCGGGAAAAGCTCACTGAAGCCCTGCAGCAGCCCGAGCAGGATCGCCTGGCTATACGAGATCAGCGCGATCGGAAGTGTGACCACGCGCTCAGGCCTCGGTCCGCGTGCGCGGACCTCTCTGGAACCAGGCGAGGACGAACGCACCCAGGCCGAGCAGCAGCGCGGCGATGCCGTGCTTGACGTGGTGGTGCGTCGAGCCGGCCTGGTGGCCGGGGAAGAAGCCGGGCAGCGACTTGGCGGGCTCGGCGAAGTAGACGATCGCGATCACGATGAGGACGGCTCCGGCGATGCCGGCGGCGATGATGGTCCAGCGGTTGTTCGGCATATCGCGTATCTCCTTCGTCGGCTGAAGCGTTGTTCCCCCTGCAGCCCCCTGCGGCAGCTTGACGTACGCCGGAGGTCGCGGGCGCGTCAAAGATGCCCTGAGAACTGGTTTCAAAAGTGGCGGGGCGTTCGGAGGTCTCGAATCGCCTGCGGTCTGGTTGTCGGGCGCAGTGAGTGGTGGTGGGGTGATTGGGGTCGCCCGACAACCAGACCTGCGGCGACCCTTGGCCCGCGCAAAGAGCCGCGCGAGC
>JALYLC010000264.1 GCA_030774435.1 Actinomycetota bacterium | reverse complement strand
CTGCCGATCGGCACGAGCGCGCGGGTGGGCGGCTCATCAGGCGTCGCGGTCGAGGCCATGGAGGGGTTCTCCGTGCTCGCGGCGTGCCTCGACGAGGGCGTCCCGGCGCTCGAGCTGCGCGTGGTCTCGAACGAGGTCGAGGAAGCCGATCGCGCGCTCTGGCGCTTCGACGAGGCGCTGGCCGAGCTGGCCCGGGTGACTGCGCTCGTGATCGCGGAGATCGAGCGCGCGTGAACCTCACCTTCGGCTTCTCGCCCTGCCCGAACGACACGTTCGCATTCGACGCCCTGGTGCACGGCCGCACGCCCGCCCCCTTCACGGCCGTTCCGGCGCTGCACGACATCGAGCAGCTGAACGTCCTCGCGCGCGAGGGCACCTACGAGCTGACGAAGCTCTCGATCGGCGCGCTCGCCGGAGTGCGCGACCGCTACACGCTCCTGCGCAGCGGCGGGGCACTCGGGCACGGCTGCGGGCCACTCGTCGTCGCCCGCGAGCAGGCGTCGCTGGCCGACGCCGCGCACGGCCGGATCGCGATCCCGGGGCACGACACCACGGCGTACCTGCTGCTGCGGCTGGCAGTGCCGGCACTCGGCGAGGTCGTGGAGCTGCGCTACGACGAGATCCTCGAGGCCGTTGCAGCCGGGACCGTCGACGCGGGCCTGATCATCCACGAGAGCCGCTTCACCTACGCCTCGCACGGGCTGGTCGAGGTCGCCGACCTGGGCGCCTGGTGGGAGCGCGAGACCGGGATGCCGGTGCCCCTGGCGGGGATCTGCGCTCGCGCGGACATCGACTGCGAGTTGCGCGGAGCGGTCCAGGATGCGATCCGCCGCTCCGTCGAGCACGCCTTCGCGCATCCCGCCGACAGCCTGGAGTACGTGCGCGCGCACTCCCAGGAGCTGTCCGACGAGGTCTGCCGCCGGCACATCGACCTCTACGTCAACGACTTCACCCGCGACCTCGGCGACGAGGGGATGGCCGCGATCGACGCGCTGCTCGCCCGTGCCGCCGCGCCTCCCGCGTGATCAACGAGCGCGCGCTCGCGACCGTCGCTGCGGCGCGACTGCCGGGTGGGCGGGTACGGCCGCTCTACGACTCCTACGGCTTCGCCGGCATTCCGGGCACGCTGCTGCAGTTGTTCGGCGAGCGCGGCGCGGAAGCGCTGCCGGACGACGTCCTCCCGCAGCTCGAAGACGCTCCGCCACGGGCCGTGGCCGTCCTCATCGACGCGCTCGGGTGGGCCTTCGTCGAGCGCCTCGCCGAGCGCGCGCCTCTGCTCGCCCGCCTGCGCGAGCAGGGCGTCGTTTCGAAGTTGACGACGCAATTTCCTTCGACGACGACGGCGCACGTCACGACTCTGCACACCATGCAGCCGGTCGGCGAGCACGGCTCGTACGAGTGGTTCATCTACGAGCCGTCGCTCGACCGCGTGATCTGCCCGCTGACCGCGGCCTTCGCGGGCGAGCCCCAGGGAGGCCTGCTGGCCGCAGGCGCAGACCTGCGCGTCATCTATCCACAGGCCGAGGGCCTGGCGATGCGACTCGCGCGGCTCGGCGTCCGCACCAACCTCGTACAGCCGGCCGAGACCGTCGACACGCCCTTCACGCAGCTCGTGTGCGCCGGCGGGACGGTGCACGGCGTCGAGAGCGCCCGCGCGGGTGCGGCGCTCGCGGCCGGCCTCGCACGGGCGTCGGCGCCATCGCTGACGTTGCTCTACCTCGATGACTTCGACACCAGCGGGCACGAGCTCGGGCCCGCCGACCCGCGCTCGGAGGCGATTGCGCTCGAGCTGCTCGAGGCCGTGGAGCACGAACTGGTCGACGCGCTCACCGGCACGCCCGGCGCGTTGGTCCTGGTGTTCGCCGACCACGGCCAGCTGCCGACCGACCCGGAGTGCTGCGTCTACGTCAACGAGCGCTGCCCGCAACTCGTGCCGCTCCTGCGTCATGGTGCCGACGGCCGCCCGCTCGCTCCCGCCGGCTCGGCGCGGGATCTCTTCCTGCATGTGCGCGAGGGCGCACTCGACGACGCTCTCGGCTTGCTCGAGGGCCTGTTCGGTGACGAGGCGTGGGTCGCCCCGACGGCGCAGCTCGCGGCCGACGGCGTGTTCGGGCCGCGCATCTCGGCGCGCTTCCGCGAGCGGGTCGGGGACATCGTCGTGCTGCCGCGCGCCGGCGTCGAGGCCTGGTGGCGCGAGCCCGGCCTGTTCGAGCAGGACAAGCGCGGCCACCACGGCGGGCTGGAGCCGGCGGAGGCCGAGACCTGGCTCGGTGCACTCGTACCGTGACGGCCGACCTGCGCGGCGGCATCCGCCCCCTACTGTTCCCGCACTCGCTCGCGGTCGTCGGCGCGAGCGACCGCACGGCCGAGAGCGCAGCCGAGCTCCAGCAGGTGCTGAGCGGCGGAGTCCCCACCTGGTTGGTGAACCCCAACAGGCCTTCGGTGCTCGGCCGCGAGTGCTTCGCGTCGCTCACCGCGCTCCCGGAGCAGCCGGAGTGCGCCTACCTCCTCGTCGGGCACACGCGCGCGGAGGCGGCCTTCGAGGACGTCATCGCCGCGGGCGTGCGCGCGGTCGTGCTGCCCGGATTGGGCGCCGAGGCGGGTGCCGACAGGCGTGCGA
>JALYLC010000263.1 GCA_030774435.1 Actinomycetota bacterium | reverse complement strand
TCGCACCCGGACGAGAAGTTGTAGACCGCCCACTCGCGGGCCGTCTCCTGGATCATCTTGACGATCTCGTCCCGCTCTTCCGGGCTGCGGCCGGCCGTCGCGAAGGCCATGACGTCCCGCATCACCTCCGTGGGATTCGCGGCGTCATGAACGAGCGTCTGGGCGCGAATCGCGATCTCGTCGCCGAAGACGGTGGCGACCTCATGGGCGTGGCCGGTGCAGCCGACGTACCGAAGCAGCGCCACCCAGTACACGGTCTCGCGCAACTCTTCGTCGAACCCGGCGGCCTCGCAGATCGAGGTGGCGAGCAGGCACGACCTCAGTTGCGACTCGAGCGGCTGCCCGAACGCGTTGTCCTGCGCGAGCGCCAGCGTGGCGACGAACTCACTGAGGCGAAGCGGTTTTTCGAAGATGGGGAGTCCTCCCGATGTATGGTCTCCGACGGCCGGGCACGATTCTTGCACGACGCGTGGCTGTTGTCGCCACGCGCATCCGAGACATTTGGAGGAGGACATCGTGACGCCATCGCCAACCGCAGGCTCTGATCCCATCAAGGTGGGAGTCATCGCCGATCAGACGGGCCCGCTCTCGTTCGTGGGGCTCGCCAACGCCAACGTCGTCAGGATGGTCATCGGCGACATCAACGCCAAGGGCGGGCTGCTGGGGCGGCAGCTGGAGCTCCATCTCGAGGACGGCGCGACCGACGACGCCGTCGCGGCCGCGACGGCGGCCAAGCTGGTCGAGCACGACAACGTCGACGTCGTCTTCGGCGGCATCTTCAGCTCCACGAGGCAGGCCATCAAGGGCGAGGCCGTGGTCAAGGGCAAGACGCTCTACCTCTACCCGGAACAGTACGAGGGCGGGGAGTCCGATCCGCTCATCTTCTGTACCGGCCCGGGGCCGGCGCAGCAGATCGACCTGTTCATCCCGTGGCTGATGCGAGAGACCGGCGCGAAGACGTTCTACTTTCCGTCCGCCGACTACATCTGGCCCCACGTTCTGAACCAGCGCGTGCGAGAGGTCGTCACGGCCAACGGCGGGGCAATCGTCGGCGAGGAGTACTTCCCGCTCGACCACATGGAGTACGGAGCGACGGTCGAGAGGATCAACTCGAGCGGCGCCGACGTGGTGTTCAACACGATCGTGCCGCCCGGGGTCTCGCCGTTCTTCGAGGAGCTGTACAAGTCCGGCTTCACGAGCCGCGGCGGGCACCTCGTCTGCACGTACTTCGACGAGAACTTCCTCAACATGGTGCCGGCCGCTCACGTCGAGGGGTTGTACGGCTGCCTCGACTACTACCAGGCCGTCGCCGATCCGTTCAGCCAGAAGCTGCTCGCCCAGTACGACGCGCTCTATCCCGGTGACGCGAAGTTCACGGGCGGCAGCGGGTGTTCCGGCCTGTACCGCGCCTTGCGCCTGTGGGCGGCCGCCGTGGAGGAAGCGGGCTCGCTCGTGCAGGAGGACGTGATCGCGGCGCTCGATCACGCGGCGATCGCCGAGGGGCCCGGTGGCCCCGCAGCCGTCGTGCCCGGCCAGCACCACCTGCGCATGAACATGTACATCGCCCAGGCGCGCGACGGCCATTTCGAGGTCGTCGAGAGCCTCGGCGCCATCGATCCGCAGGAGCGCCCGGTCGGCACGCCGGCCCTCAGCACCTGAGGCGAACGACGACACCGCACGACGACGACCAGTCCACGAAAGGAGAGAGAGATGCTACTCGCGACGACGCAGGTGGAGGACTTCGACCAGTTCATG
The DNA here is from genome assembly GCA_030774435.1 of Actinomycetota bacterium. Taxonomy (GTDB): domain Bacteria; phylum Actinomycetota; class Thermoleophilia; order Gaiellales; family JALYLC01; genus JALYLC01. The sequence continues at coordinate 8,392 of JALYLC010000263.1, read as the reverse complement.
GCGGTCTTCTCGACCGCAGGAGCGGAGAAGCGCAAGCAGCACGGCTCCAAGGGCGCGCTGATCTTCCGCGATCCCTCCGAGGAAGACCGGGTCTGGGTGATCTTCGACTGGGACGAGCAGGGCTGGCAGAGCTTCGTGACCGACCCGGAGGTCCCGCCGATCATGAAGGAAGCCGGGCACAAGTCGAAGCCGCAGGCCGCGCACTTCGCCGGCGAGTGCGGCGCCTGAGACCCACCCGCATCACAGGAAAGCCCGCGGGTGTGCATATAAAGGGGTCTGACCCCTTTATATGCACACCGCGTCACACGCTGACCCGGCCCCGCACCTTGGCGGGCCTTTCTGCGTTTTCGGGCGGATCGTGTGGAGGCGCGGGTTCAGCGATTGCCGACGAAGAGTGCGATGCCGGCAGCGATGCCTCGCGCGGCACGTTGCCTGAACGCGGAGGATTCGAGGAGCGCCGCATCGGTGCGATTGCGCATGTTGCCCGTCTCGATGAAGATCTTGGGTACGCGGGAGAGGTCGGTTCCCCCGTAGGCGTTCGACGCGTAGATCGCGCGCGTGCCGAGGTAGGTGGAGTAGGGCATGCCCGTTGCGGACCGATAGGCGCCGCGAACGGCGATTGCGAGTTTCTGATCGTTGGCGATCATCCCCCGGGTGAGGCCGACTGCGGGAATCGGGGAAGCGGGGATGATCGTGGTGAATCCGCGCCCGCTGGACGGCCCGCCGTCGGCGTGGATCGAGACGGCGGCGGCGGCGTTGCTGCGGTTGCCGATTCCCGCGCGTTCGGTGATGCAGGGTCCCCATGCCGGCTTGGTCGCTGTATGGGTCAGAATCACCGTGGCTCCGGCGGTGCGCAGGAGCGTACGCACGCGGTAGGCGACGTCGAGCGTGTAGGCGGCCTCCGTGTATCCGTCGAGCGTGGCCGTGCCGGTCGTGTCGCACGGTTTCATGCCGGCGCCGAAATCCACCGCGCGGTTTATCTGCGCAGCATGGCTGGCGTTCCCCGGGTTGTGGCCTGGATCGATCACGATGACTTCGCCTGCGAGTGGTCTGGCCGTTGCCTGCGAAGTCTCCGCGCCGCGCGAGCACGTGGCCTGGCCGACTGCTGCATCGCCGAGGACGATCAGGCCGCAGGCGACCAGCGCTGCTGCGCCCACAGTGACGGTGCGAAGCCGACCGCGGTCGCGATGATCATCGAGGTGGGTGGGCGCGGGCGACATCTAGTGAGTCTGAGTCCGTGTTCGTTTCCGGCTCAGTAGGGTCTGACGGCTCCCATGTAGCGCGCCGCCCATCTGGGGTCGGCGAAGCTCGAGATGCGGATCACGTCGCCGGTGTGGGGCGCGTCGATGAACAGGCCGTGGAGGGCCACGAGATAGCCCAGCGGCCCCAGCGAGTCGAGCGTGTTGGGGTGAACCTGTATGGCTCTGCCTGCGACGACGAGCCCCTCGACCGTTGCGCCTGCGAACCCGCGCGTCGGGACGAGGAAGCGGAGCATGCCCATGCGCAGAGTCTGCCAGGGCTCACGCGACGTCAGTCGCGGAAGGCGCTCAGATCGAGCTCGCGCAGCCGCGCGGGGTCGGAGAGCGAGTCGATCGCGATGATCTTGCTGCCTGCGACGGTGAAGGCCATGATCGCGAACGGCCCTGCCTTGGGAACCACGACGAGCTAGGTTCGCCGCCATGTCGATTCCGGCGCCCGTCGTTCGTCATCAGAACGAACGGTCCCAGGGCTGCGACAGGAAGGAACGGAGATGTCCGACATCACGGTCAAGAGCGTGGATCAGTTCGACTCGCCCAACGGCGGCGGGTTCTGCCGCGCTCGGGCGGGGCTTGGCGTGAGCGCCTTCGGCCTGCAGGTCGAGCACTTCCCGCCGAACTTCGAGCACTTCCCCGAGCACGACCACCGCGCCGACGGGCAGGAAGAGGTGTACACCGCGCTCTCCGGAGCTGCGACGCTGCACGCTGGCGGTGAGCGGTACGAGCTCGTGCCCGGCACGTTCGCGCGCGTCGGCCCCGGCGTCACGCGCCGCATCACCACTGGCGACCAGCCGGTGCAGTTGCTCGCCATCGGCGGGACCCCGGGACAGGCGTACGTCGCGCCGGGGTACACCGAGAACGGCGCGCCGCTGCCGGGCTGATCAGGAGGCCGAGCGCGCGAGGCGCAGTGCTCCCGGCGTGCTGCGGAGGATCGTCCGCTCGTTCGACGGCCGGGTGGCGCTCGATTGCTGGGTGGTCGAGCCCGGGATCGTCACGGTGGACGATGCGGTCGAGCTCGTCGAGCTGGAGGCCGAGGTCGAGCCACCGCCCGGCAACGGCAAGGATCCGTTCACCTGGAACCGGCGGCTCGTCTAGCGGCGGCCCTACTTCTTCTTCTTCGCGGGCTTCTTCTTCGGCGGCAGCTTCGGAACCCCGAAGCCGTTGTCGACCAGCAGTTTGCGGCCGGCCGTGCTCGTGAGGCGCTTGATGAAGGCCGCGGCGTCGGCGTGGTCCTTCGTGCTCGAGACGATCGCGATCTGGTAGCGCACCGGCGGCTGGGCCCAGGCGGGGACGGGGATGACCTTGACCTTGTCGGCGACCGCGAGCGCGTCGGTGACGTACATGAAGCCCGCGTCCGCCGTGCCGAGCGCCACTTTGGACGAGATCGCGTTGACGTTCAGTTCCTGGCTCACGACTTGCGGCAGCACCTTGTTCGTGATGCCCAGGTTGTTGAGCACCTGGCGCGTGTACGCGCCGATCGGCACGGTGGCGGTGCCGATCAGCAGCTTCACGCCGGGGCGCTCGACGTCGTAGATGCTCGTGATGTTCGCGGGGTTGGCGGTCGGGACGGCGAGCACGAGCTTGTTGGTGGCGAACGTGACAGGCTGCTCGACGAGCCCGGCCCTGTAGAGGGCCTGGGGCGCGTCGGGGCTGGCGCCCGCGAAGAGGTCGGCCGGCGCGCCGAGGCGGATCTGCGCGGCGAGCGCATCCGTACCCGCGAAGTTGTACTTCTGGCCGCCGTCGAACTTCGGGAAGGCCACGGTCAGCGAGGCGGCGGCGAACACGTTCAGCTGCGCCTGAGCACGGCGCGTGCTCGCGCTCGCGCCGACCGTGAAGGCCGTGAGGATCGCGATCGAGAGGAGCAGCACGGCGCTGGCGCGGTGCAACGGAGAGATGCGGGTCATCGGAGCCACCTAGTTGGAGAGGAACGGGGCGAGCTGGTTGCCGGCGTCGATGATGTCGAGCGAGCGCGGGGCGCCATTCGGGACGGCCGGGCCGTCCGCGAGCACGGAGAGCGCAGAGAAGTGCTGGCCGTCGCCGGCGACGACGCGCGCCAGCAACTCGGCGACGCCGGGGTCATCCGTCGTCGCCGCCGCGCCGATTGCGGTGCCGAGCAGCATCTCCTCGAGGTCGAGCGCGAAGTTGGACGCGCGCTCGAATGACCTGAGCGCGCCTGCCGGGAACGCGTACGTGTAGTCGTCGTCGACCGGCGCCGTGCCGTTCAGGAGGGGGGCGAGCAGGCTGTAGTGCCCCTGCTCCTGAGTGCGGATCGCGCGGATGAGGTCGGCGGTGCCGCTGCTGTCGACCGCCTTGGGAGTGTCGACCCAGCTGGTCAGCCAGTTGATGGCGATGCGCTTGCCGACACACACGAGGCGCACGTTGGCGAGGTCGGAGATGGACGGCGCGGCAAGCGCCGGCGCGGCGGCGCCCCCGAGCAGCGCGAAGACGCCCGCCCCTCCTCCGATTCCCGCACGCGTCAGCAACGCGCGCCGACTCACTCCGGCTGCACCCATGCGATCGTCTCCCGTGCCTAGGAAAAACATAAGAAGGGCGCGACAGTATCAGGAATGTGAAGGCGGCTGTCGCACGCGGGCGCGACTTCAGCCGTGGCTCACCGCGCCCGCGATGAACGCCGCATCCGCGCTGCGCGCGCGTGCTGGCAGCCGGACCAGCACCTTGACGACGATGAGCACGGCCGCGCTGATGACCACGAGCAGCGCGCCGATCGCGAGTGCGACGTCGAAGCTGAGCTCGAAGTCCTGGTAGATCAGGAGCGGCAGCGTCTGGGTGGTGCCGCGCAGGTTGCCGGCGAACATGATCGTGGCGCCGAATTCGCCGACGCCGCGCGCGAAGGCGAGCGCTGCGCCCGCGGCCAGGCCGGTAGAGGCGAGCGGGATGCTGATGGTCGTGAGCAGGCGCAGTGGGCCCGCGCCGTCCACGCGCGCGGCGTCGAGGATGTCGCGGTCGAGCGTCTCGAACGAGGCGATGGCCTGGCGCACGTAGAACGGCCCCGCCACGAAGCAGATAGCAAGCACGACGGCCGTGGTCGTGAAGACGACGTTGATCTTGAGCGGATCGAGGATGTCCGAGAGCAGGCCGATACGGCCGGCGAAGGCCGCCAGCAACCCGATGCCGGCCACCGTCGGCGGCAGGACGAGTGGCAACTCCACGAGCGTGATCACGAGTGTCCGGCCGCGAAAGCGCCGGGTGCCCAGCAGGTATGCGGCCGGCGTCCCGAACAGCAGGATGACGGCCAGCGCCATCGCGTTCGTCGTCGCCGTCAGCACGAGTGCGTCGCGCACGATCGGATCCCGCAGCTGGTCCACGAGCAGGTGCAGCGGCACGCGAGCGAAAATCGCGACGAGCGGCAGCACGAGAAAGCCGAGCACCGCAAGCGTCGCGACGAACATCACCACGCCGAAGGCGGCGCCGCGCAGGCGGCTCATGTCACGTCCCATCCAAGCGAGAAAACCTCTGCATCTAGGCAAAACCTAGGGTCGGCGACGATAGCAGGCCATCGCGAGCGCTCGCTAGGCTAGGCAGGCCGCATGGCCGAATCCGCCGACCAGGACAGCTCGCTGGACGTCGCGCCGACGCGGCTGCGCATCGGTGCCGCCGCCGCGAGCCTCGGCGTCAGCGTCGACACGCTGCGACGCTGGGAGAAGGAGGGGCGGATCCACTTCGAGCGCGTCGGCAACCAGCGCGTGATCTCGAGCGAGGAAGTCGAGCGCCTGCTGCGCGACCGCCCTGCGCGGGCCCGCACGTCCAGCGCTCGCAACCGCCTCGAGGGGACGGTGGTCGCGATCAAGCGCGGCCGCGTGATGAGCCAGATCGAGCTCGCCTGCGGGCCGTTCCGCGTCGTCTCGCTGCTGAGCACCGACTCGCTGGACGACCTCGGCCTCAAGCCGGGCGATTCCGCCGCCGCGGTCGTCAAGGCCACCACGGTGATCATCGAGCGCGAGGGGTAGCGCGCGCCGATGGACGCGGTCACCTTCACGCCGATCGGAATCGTGCGGACGCCGTTCGCGACGCACGAGGGGATGCCGATCCAGACGGTCGCGGCGCGCGGCGTACAGGGCCGGATCGAGCTGGATCCCGCCTACGCCGGGGGCCTGGCCGACCTCGACGGCTTCACGCACCTGCACCTGATCACGCATCTGCACCGCACGGGGCCGCCCTCCCTGCGCGTCACGCCCTACCTCGACACGACGGAGCGCGGCATCTTCGCGACGCGCTCACCCAAGCGCCCGAACGCGATCGGCCTCTCGCTCGTGCGGCTCGTGCGGATCGACGGCCCCGTTCTGCACGTGGAGGAGCTCGACCTGCTCGACGGCACGCCGCTGCTCGACATCAAGCCCTACGTGCCCCCATTCGACGATCGCGCCGGCGCCCGCTACGGCTGGTTCGAGCAACGCGCGCAGGACGTGCACACGGTGCGCGCCGACGCCCGCTTCGTCGAGCCCTCCTGACGGTCACTCGTCGCGCGCGTCGACCGCCGCGACCCACTCGGCATGGTGATGCTCGGCCCAGGCGCGGCGCACGCTCCCGCGCGTGATGCCGCGCAGGGCCGGGCGCGTCGGCGGGTGGATCAGGGCGAGGTAGATATGGCCGGCGACCAGGACGGCGGCCACGCCCGCCGCGAGCCCGTGCGGTGCGCCGAGGAAGCGGAGCGACGAGAGTGCGGAGGTCTTGCGGCCGAGCTCACCGACTCCAGAGATGTAGAGCACGGCCATGACGAGCAGCACCAGGCGCGCGTTGACCTTCTGACCGGCGTTGAACTTGCCGGCCGGCGGCAGGTCGCCGCCCGTCAGATACGCGCGCGGAGCGAGCCGCAGCCAACGCCGGTCGCGCGCATCCAGCGGGCCGAGGTCGCGGACGGCCTGGGTGAGGGGCCGGCGGCTGCGACGCAGCAGGACGAGCGCCGCGATCCCGCCCGCGAGAACGATCGCGGAGCCGACGTGCACGACGAGCACCGCGTGATGGTGCAGCGGGCCGATGCCGCCCATGAAGACGCCGGTCGCGAGCATGCTCGCGAACGCCGCGGCCAAGAGCCAATGCGCGATGCGCTCGCTCACACCGAAGCGCGGGATCAGGCCGCCCGGGGCATCCTTCTTCGCGCTGGTCACACCTGCATCATGCACCGCGTGGGGCTCGGGCAGCTACAAATCGGGGGTGGCGGAGGCGACGGTCATCGAAGCCCGCGGGCTCGTGAAGCGCTACGGCGACGTGGAGGCGGTGCGCGGCCTCGACCTCGCCGTGCACGCGGGCGAGACGTTCGGGTTCCTCGGGCCCAACGGAGCCGGCAAGTCCACGACGATCAAGATCCTCTGCACGCTCGCCAACCCGACGGCCGGCGAGGCCAGCGTGGCCGGCTTCGACGTCGTGAGCGAGCGGGCGGCCGTGCGCCGCAACATCGGCCTCGTGTTCCAGGACCAGACGCTCGACACGTATCTCTCGGCCGAGCGCAACCTGCGCTTCCACGGCGAGCTGTACGGCGTGCCCCGCGCCGTCATCACGGAGCGCTCGAAGCAGGTGCTCCAGATGGTCGGCCTCTGGGATCGGCGCGATGCGCGGGTGTCCACGTTCTCCGGCGGCATGAAACGGCGGCTCGAGATCGCGCGCGGCCTGCTGCATTCGCCTCGGGTGCTCTTCCTCGACGAGCCCACGGTCGGGCTCGACCCGCAGACGCGCCTCTCGATCTGGAACTACCTCGGAGAGCTGCGGCGGCGCGAGGCGATCACGATCTTCATGACGACGCACTACATGGACGAGGCCGAGCACTGCGATCGCATCGCGATCATCAACGAGGGCTCCATCATCGCCCTCGACACGCCCGATGCGCTCAAGGCGAGCGTCGGCACCGACCGGGTGCAGATCTCGACGGCGGACGACGAGGCGGCGATCGCCGCGCTCGCGCAGGTGTTCGAGATCACCGGGGAGCGCCGCGATGGGCAGGTCACGTTCCATGTCGCCGACGGCGAGCGCTTCGTCCCGCGGCTGTTCGCCGAGCTGCCCGTACCGATCCGCTCGGTGAGCGTCGCCCGGCCCTCGCTCGACGATGTCTTCCTGACCTATACGGGCACGACGATCCGCGATGCCGAAGCCTCCGCGGGCGAGAGCATGCGGGCATTCGCACGGGCGCGCGGATGAGCGTCGAGTCCACATTGCCGGTCGCGGCGGTGCGCGTCGCACCGCCCGGGCTCCGGAGCGACCTGCGCGCGGTGCGCGTCGTCTGGCAGCGCGAGCTGATCCGCTTCGGGCAGGACCGCATCCGCATCGTCGCGGCGCTCGTCCAGCCGGTGCTGTTCCTGTTCGTGCTCGGGACGGGGCTGCAGTCCCTGACCAGCGCCTCGACCGGCGGCACCTCGCTGCGCACGTTCATGTTCCCCGGCGTGCTGGCCACGAGCGTGCTCTTCACCGCCATGTTCTCGGCCATCTCGATCGTGTGGGATCGCGAGTTCGGGTTCCTGCGCGAGATGCTCGTCGCACCTGTCCGGCGCGGCTCGATCCTGGTCGGCAAGTGCCTCGGCGGCGCCACGGTCGCCACGCTGCAGGGACTCCTCGTGCTCGTGCTCGCGCCGCTCGTGGACGTTCCCTACGACGCCGTCATGCTGCTCGAGCTGATCGTGGTCATGTTCCTGCTGGCGTTCTCGCTGACGGCGTTCGGTCTCGTGATCGCCGCGCGGATCTCCAACATCCAGACGGTCATGGGCGTGATGCAGGTGCTGCTCTTCCCGCTCGCGTTCCTCTCGGGCTCGCTCTATCCGATCAGCAAGCTGCCGACCTGGATGTCCATCGTGGTGCGCGCCAACCCGATCACCTACGCCGTGCACCTCTCGCGCAACATCGTGTTCTCGCACATCAACGCGAGCCCGGCCGCCCGTGCAGCCCTCGACCCGCCGATCACTTGGGGCGGCTGGTCCGTTCCCGGCGCGCTCTCCGCGCTGCTCGTAGGCGGCATCGGCCTCGGCCTGCTGGTCGTCGCGATGCTGCAGTTCGCTCGCGTGGAGTAGCGCGTGCATATAAAGGGGTCTGACCCCTTTATATGCACGAAGCTCTTACTCCACGCGGGCGAACTGCAGCATCGCGACGACCAGCAGGGCGAGGCCTATGCCTCCCACGAGCACCGCGGAGAG
>JALYLC010000262.1 GCA_030774435.1 Actinomycetota bacterium | reverse complement strand
CCGTACGGCCAGCGAGGGGCGGTGGGAGAAAGCGAGCTCCTTCGCCCAGAAGGGGACCTTGACCAGTAGCCAGAGCAGGCAGAGCGCGACCAGCAGGTCGATCAGCGAGCCGGTGACCGAGAGGCCGAGCGCGCTGTGGCCTTCGCTGGTGAAGAAGACGCGTACCGCGGTTGCGAGCAGGAACGCTTGCGCGACCTGCACGCCGAGCGCTGCGGTCATGCCGCGCCACCACAAGCGCGCGAGCCCTTCGGTTTGCGGCAGCGCGTGCGCGATCAGCATCAGCGGCGCCGCGCAGACCAAGACGACGATCAGCGCGGCGCGGACGATGTAGAGCACGAGCAGGATCACGGCGACGACCGCGCAGGCGAGGCCGAGGAAGATCAGGAAGATGCCGCCCGAGGCGACGGCGCCGATGATGAACTGCTTCAGGCTCGCGCTCGCCTGGGTTGGGTCGACACCGCTGGCGAGAAAGCCGAACGAGAACGCGTTCGCGATTCCGATCAGCTGCCCTGATAGTGCGAGCGAGGCGTTGGCGACGATCGCAGCGAATGCGAGTCGCGGTAGCGCGTCCTTCAATGCGTAGCGGCTCTGCACCGTCTCGTGCCCCATCACCAGTGCGCCCGCGATCACGATCAGCAGCACGAGCAGCGCGTCGGCGATCCCGAGCGAATAGGCCCACAGCTCGCCGACCCGGTCGGCGCTGACGACCTGCGGCGTCGACAAAAGCGTCTGGCCGACCAGCTCGAGCGCCGGGTTGAGCGCGTCGGTGACGAGGTGGCGGAACCAGTCGTCGATCGCCTTCTTGATCTGGCCGGGAATGTCCCAGAAGGCGGGGTGGCTCTCGCCGCCGCCCGAGACGCTGCCGCCGGAGCTGCCGCCGCCGCGGTTGCCGGGCAGGGTGGGGCCGACCTGCACGCCCGGCCGCCCGTTGCCGGGGGCGATCTCGATCCTGAACTCGCGCTGCGATTGCGCCGGGCGACACCACGAGGCCGAGGGCGGGTCTTGGTCGGAGAGCTCGAGCCAGAACGACCAGCTGCCCGCCTTCGTCGGCACGCCGCTGACGAGACCATCCGACGCGAGCGACAACCCTGACGGCAGCGCGCCGCTGAGGATCGTGAACTGGTAGGGCAGCGCCGGTCCGCAGCCGCCGTCGCCGCGGAACTGGTGGCTGTAGTAGGAGCCGACGACGCCGGTTGGCACCTGGTAGCTGTCGTCGGTGAAGCGGATCGCGAGCGCGCTCGGCGTGACGACGAGCGCCAGCAGCGACAGGACCGCTGCGACGCGGGCCATGCGCGCGAGCGTGTGCATCATCCGCCGACGACGCGCTGCACGACCGTCGCCAGCACCGGCGCAAGGAGCGCGAGCGCGTAGCCGATGATCGCCGCCTTGATCGATCCCTTCGCGCGCTCGAGCGCGGCTGGGTCGCCGCCGGCGAGCAGGTAGCGGATGCCGCCGATCGTCAGGAACAAGGTCGCGAGCGCGGCCAGCAGGCCGGCGAGCCAGACGCGCAGGTTCGAGAGCACGCTGTTGATGTCGCTTGCGGCGAGCGCGGCCGGCGCCAATGCGAGCGCGAGCGCCGCGGTCAGCGCGAGCGCGAGTGTGAGCTTTCTCTTCATCTCCTCCTTCCCGGGCGTCGTCTCGGATCCGGGCAGCCGGCGCGCGCGCCTCGGTCCCGTCATCGCCTTGGCGTTGGGATCGCGGTGATGTGACTCGTGCGCGGCGCGCCGACTGCGCGAGCACCACTCCAATGCGCCTTTCGCCCCTGAAAAGTCACAGCGGCGCAGCCGAGGAAGAGGAGCAAGCGCTTCTCGGCGCGCAGGCGGCGCACGTTCAGTGTGTGGTAGGCGAGCTTTCGTTCTGCGGCCAGTTGCCGCAGCGGCACCTCATCGATGCGTGTCTGGAGGATCAGCTCCGCCTCGTCGGCGCTGATCGCGCCAGCCGCCACCGCACGCGCGAGCAGCGTGTCGACGTCGGCGCTCGCGGGCGCTGTCGCGCGTTCGATCAGTGGTCGCGGCGGCGGGTCGTGCCGGCGGCGTCGATTGCGAGTGAACTCCGCCAGCGCCGCCCGCCGCGTCTCCAGGATGAGATTGGCCGCGATCTTGCTCGGTCGCCGCTCGAGTGGGTAGCTACGGATCTGCTGCCAGGCCTGTCCGAGGATCAGCGCCCACAACTCATCGCGATCGCGCTCGTCGAAGATGACCCGCCCGGCGAGGCGCGTCAGTCCGGGCGCAAGTGCCTCGAGCACGACGCGGGCCGCCAGCGGCTCGTCGCGCGCGATCCGTACCAGCGGACGCAGCACCGCGTCCTTCGACGCGGCGGACGCGGAGCTTCTCAGGAAGGCGATCAGCCGCGGCGGCTCCGGAAACGCGGCCAGCGCCGGCTCGCCCAGCGCCCAGGCGCGCAGACGCTCCGGCAAGACCCCGCGCACGAGTCGTCGCCAATCGCGCTCGAGATTCGAGACATGGTCCACCGTCACGGGCCCTCCTCTGTCGCTCCCAGCTGCGGGTGAGAGGCTTGCGCAGGCCTGTGACCGTGCTGTGACGGTGCGGTGACAGCGGTCTGCGGCCATGGCCGAAAGGGCCACTTGCAACCGCTACAGGCCGGGTGTAAAAGCGGTATCGCTTAGCGTTCGAGTCCGTCGGTTCTGCGGCCCCGACCTGCCCAGGGGGTGGGCGCAACGAAGGTCGAATCAGAACCGAAGCGTCAAGCCGCCGGCGCTCCGCCTGCAGGGCACGCCGCGGCGCCCGTTACTTTTCCCGCCGCCCCGCGACGAACCAGGGTGGAGGGCGTCATCGAGTACGCCTTCCGGCAGCACCGAACAGAGATCTACCGCTACCTGCGCCGCAGGACGAAGAGCTCCGATCAAGCGGAGGAGTTGACGCAGCAGGTGTTCGCCGACGCGGCACTCACACTCTCGCGCATGGACGCCGGCCCCGGCTCGGTGCTCGGCTTGCTGTACACGATCGCCCGCCGCCGCTTCGCCGACGAAGCCCGTCGCAACGGGCAGCACGGCGACCGAGTGCCGCTCGAGGA
>JALYLC010000261.1 GCA_030774435.1 Actinomycetota bacterium | reverse complement strand
GGGCGGGGGCCCGCGGCGGCAGGTTGCCGAGTGCGAGCACGACCCGATCGGCGCTCAGGCGCCGGCCGTCGGCGAACGTGAGCAGGCCGCCCGCGATGTCCACCACGTCGCCCTGCCACCGCAGCAGCGATGCGCTCGGCGAGGCGCGCTGCTCGCTCTCGGCAAGCAGCCACTCGAGATACGCGCCGTAGACCGTGCGAGGCACGAACGTCGTCGGCTCGGTAGCGCAGTCGTGGTGCTCGCGCGCGAAGCGCAGGAAGTGCTCGGGATCCTCCGGGATGCCGCTCATGCTGGCCGCCGGCACGTTGAGCAGGTGTCCTGCGTAGCCCGTCCCGTAGGCGACGCCGCGTCCCATGCGGTCGCCCCGTTCGATCAGCACGACGCGCGCACCGCCGGCCCGCAGCAGGTGAGCCGCGAGCAGCGTGCCGCTGGCGCCGCCGCCGACGATGGCAACGTCCGGCCGAAAGTCTTTTGTGTCTACTAGCTTGATAGACATGTAAGAGAGTATGCCCCTGCCGCGCGTCCCGCGCCAGTCTCGGCGAGGCTCGCGGGCCAGAACCGCGACCCTCGGCCAGGCTTGGCCTAGCCGGTCGGCGAGCGCCCGGATGACCGCGGCGGAAGGACGTTTCGGCACGCGCAGGGCCGGGGATGCAACGAGTACAGCGCCCTCGTCCGCTGGCGCCGGGCCGCGAGCGCACTCTATTGTGACTGCGAATGCAATTGACTGCTGCCCCCGGCCCGTGCCGCTGAACGACCAAACAGACGCGACCCTCATCGAGCGATGGCAGCGGCGAGGCGACGATGCTGCGCGAGAGCAGCTCGTGCACCGCTACCGCGGCTTGGTGCGCGCACTCGCCGCGCGCTACGTCAACTGGGGCGAGCCCTTCGACGACCTCGTCCAGGTCGCCTGGATCGGCCTGCTGAAGGCGATCGAGCGCTACGACGCCGAGCGCGGCGTGCAGTTTCCGACCTACGCGACGCCGACGATCGTGGGCGAGATCCGGCGCTACTACCGCGATCGCGCCTGGGCGGTGCACGTGCCGCGTTCCGTGCAGGAGTTGCGCGTTCGCGTCAACGCTACGATCGACCAGTGGAGCGCCGAGCACGGTGAGGCGCCGACCACGGCGGAGCTCGCCAAGTTCCTCGACGTCTCGCCCGACGCCGTGCTCGATGCCATCCACAGCGAGAACGCCCGCTCGGCGCTCGCGCTGCCGAGCGCCGAGGACGATCGCGCCTCGTCCGGCTTCGACGTGCCCACCGAGGAGCCCGGCTTCGGGCAGGTGGACGCCAGCATGCTGCTGGAGGGTGGGCTCCAGAGCCTCGCGGATCGCGAGCGCCAGATCGTGTCCATGCGCTTCGAGGAAGGCCTCACGCAGTCACAGATCGCCGCCCGCATCGGCATCTCGCAGATGCATGTCTCGCGCCTGCTGCGACGGGCGCTGGCGCAGCTGCGGGCCTCGGTCGGCGATCTCGACGAGACGGCCGAGGGGCCTCGCTAGGAACGGGAAGTGGTGCTAGCGGCGGATGTGCAGCTTGAGGCGCTCAGCCGTGCCGTGGGCCTCGACCTCGACCTGCTTGGCGACGCTGGAGAACAGGTCGCCGCCCCCCGGCAGGCTGCCGGCCCTGCGCACGCGGGCGGCGCCTCCCGGCACGAAGGGGCCGAAGCTCACATCGAGCTCGCCTTCCCTCGGCGTCGCGATCACGGAGAGCTGGCCGTTGGCGACCGACTCCGCGGCCGCGGCGCTCACGGCGTCGCCCACCAGCGAGAGGTCGTTGAGGCGATCGACGGACAGGTCGGCACGCGCTGCCAGGGCGCCGAGCAGGCGGTCGAGCACGCGAGGGAGCAGTGGCCCGCACGCGATCGCGGCCCGATAGTCGGCGTCGCTCACGGGTCGGACGTCGCCTCGCGCAGCGAGAACGTCATGCTGACCTCGGTGCCGCCCGCCTCGGGCTCGACGATCGTCAGCGTGCTCGTGAGGGCGGCGATCAGCGGCAGTCCGAGCCCCAGGCCGTCGGCCATCGGTGCCGGCGTCATGCCGGCTCCATGGTCGCGCACGAGCAGGCGCAGCTCGTCTTCGGCGGCATATGCGTCGACCTCGATCGTGCCGGCATCGCCGTTCGCGTAGGCGTGCAGCACGACGTTCGTACAGGCCTCCGTGGCCGCGAGCTTGATGTCGCCCACGGCGCGGGAGTCGGCGCCGAGCGCCTCGCAGATGCCCGAGACCGTCTGCCGGATCACGGCGATGCTGTCGGGCACCGCCGGCACGATCAGCGAGACATCCGCCGCCTGGTTCACGCGGTCTCGCCCTGTCTGCTCAGCGCCGTCTGGGCCTGCCCGCGCGTCGCGTAGATGGGAAAGACGTCGTGCAGCCCGGTGAGCTCGAAGATGCGCCGGATCGCGGGGTGTGCCTCGTCGCCGAGCACCACGCCGAACGGCACGTCGCGCTCGCGTGCCCGCCGCAGCCCGCCGACGAGCACGCCGAGGATCGAGGAGTCGACGAACGTCGTCTGATCGAGGTCGATGATGACCGCGTCCGCTTCGGCCAGGTCGTGCAGCCGCGCACGCAGTTCGGGCGCCGTGGAGAGATCGTGCTCCCCCGAGAGGGCGATGACCGGCCAGCCGCCGTCGGCAGCTGTCGCCTCGATGCGTCCGGCGGCCGTCAGCGCTCAGCGCCCCGATCCGGGGTGTCGTGTGGGCTCTGGCGCATTTCTCACGAAATCTATCTCCTGCTTGGCGTGTCCTCAAACCCGCGGGTCGGAACGTCGTGGCCGGCC
>JALYLC010000260.1 GCA_030774435.1 Actinomycetota bacterium | reverse complement strand
CCGCCCAGTCGTGCTCGCCCCCGCCGAACGGCACGAACACGGCCCCGCCGCCGGCGAAATCCGGAGCCGCACCCACGAGCACGGCGAGGTCGGCCGATGAGCGCTCGAGCATGGCTGCGAGCTCGTCCGGCACGCGCTCGCCGTGCTCTGCGGGGCCGTCGCGGAGTACGAGGTCGATGTCGTGCGCGGTCACGAGCCGGGCGACGTCCCCGGCGGCGTCCGTCGTCGTGAAGACGGCGGTGCGAGCAGTCGTCGCGAGCGTCGCGCGCCGGGCGTTCAGCGCAGCTGCCGCGTGCGGCAGCTCATCTTCGCCGGCGACGAGCCGCGCCATGATCAGCTCGCGCGGCGGCGCCGCGACCAGCGGCTCGGCGACTGCCAGGAGCCCGTCCAGCCGGTCTTCCCGCGCAGGCAGGACGAGCACCGCACCGGCGCTCCGCGCCGCAGGCTCGGCTCGGTCGCGACGGACGGGAGCGAGAACGAGCGACGGATCGTGCGTCAGGATCGCGCGCTCGAGCTCGCGCAGCATCTGCGTCGGCTCGATGCCGAACTGCCCGACGAGCGCCTCCCGCGTCCGCCGGTAGACCTCCAGCGACTCGGCCTGCCGGCCCGACCGGTAGAGCGCGAGCATGAGCTGCGCGCTCAGGCTCTCGCGAAGCGGATGCTCGGCGGCGAGCGCGGCGAGCTCGCCGATCAGCTCGGCGTGCAGGCCGACGCTGAGCTCGACCTCGATGCGTAGCTCCAGGGCTGCCAACCGGATCTCCTCGAGCCGGGCGATGGCGCTCTGCGCGAACGACTCGTAGGCGAGGTCCGCGAGCGCTCCACCACGCCAGAGCGCGAGCGCGTCGCGCAGGAGATCGGCAGCCGCCTGCGCCTCACCGCGCGCGAACGCGTGGCTCGCATCGTTCGTGCCCTGCTCGAAACGGGCGAGATCGAGGGAGTCGGGAGCGACGCGGATGAGGTAGCCGGGCGGCCGTGTCTCAATCACGGACTCGGCGCCGAGCGCCTTGCGCAGCTCGGAGACCTGTCTCTGGACCTGTGTCACAGCAGTGACGGGCGGGGCCCCCGCGTAGAGGTCGTCGGCCAGCCGGTCGATCGAAATCACCCGGTTCGCACGTAGCAGCAAGATCGCCAGCGTCGCTCGCTGCCTGGGCCCCCCGAGCGGCAGCGGGCGGCCATCGCCGACGACCTCGAGCGGCCCCAGGATCCGGAATTCGAGCACCTTCGCCGGGACGGTAGCCGCTCGATAGCGGCCCGGTGGTGGCTGCTTCGAGGATCTCGGCAATCCAGCGAGGGAGGAACTGTGAAGAGGATCGCCATCGCCGTCTGCGTCGTGCTAGCAGTCGCCGCGGCAACAGGGACCGTATCGGGCGGCGCAGCGACGACCGCCGGTGCGAGGGCGCACGCAGCCAGGTCGCTGTGCGTCAGCAGCAAGCCGGCCTGTTACCCGACGATCCAGGCGGCAGTCGACGCCGCCCACGACGGCGACACCATCGCGATCGCGCACGGACGCTACGCGGGCGGGGTCACCATCGATGTGAGCGTGTCGATCGTCGGCGCGGGTGCGGCGTCGACGACGATCGCGGGTGGCGGGCCCGTGCTGACGATCGGCGTGTTCGGCGCATCGTCAGAGCCGGCGGTATCGATCACAGGCGTGACGATCACGGGCGGCGTCGTCACGTCGGCTCCGACGCCTTCCGGCCCGATCACGTTCGTCGCGGCAGGGGGCGGCGTCTACATCCCCGGATCAGCGAGTGGCGCCGGTGCCACCGTGACGATCCGCAACAGTCTCATCACGGGCAACCGCGCGACCCCGGTCTCGACGGTCGATTCCGGCGAGCCGTGTGGCAGTGCGAACTGTCCCTTTGCGCAAGGGGTCGGTGGCGGAATCGCCGACGTCGGCCGCTTGACGCTGATCAACACGACCGTCAGCAACAACATCGCCGGCGGCCCGCTCGCGAGCGATGCAGCAGGCGGAGGCATCTGGACCGCCACCAACGGCGGCGCTGGGCTGTTGACGGTGATCAACTCGACCGTCACGCGCAACAGCGCGGGCGTGTCGGCGCCGAACGGCCGCAGCGCCGAAGGCGGGGGCATCCACGTGCAGGATGGCGAGGCCTTCATCCTCACCCGCAGCATCGTCAGCAACAACACCGCAAGCCTCTCCAGTTCCTACCCGAGCGGCGTGGGCATGCAGGCGGACACGGGAGGCATCCACATCGGCGGCAGCGGTTCCGCGACGATCACCGCCAGTCGCATCACCGGCAACACCGCCTCCGCCAACGATCCGGCGTCGGAGCCCGGAGCCTTCGCCTCGGCCCTCGGTGTCGGCTTCAGCGAGTGCGTCTGTGGCCAGACGCTCGTGCTGAAGGACAGCGTCATCACCGGCAACGACACCTCCGCCACGGGCGGTGACTTCACCCTGGCCGCCAGCGCCGTGGAGATCGATACGCCCGCGACGATCAGCGACAGCGCCATCAGCGGGAACAGCATCAGCGGCTCGGGCACGGGAGCGGTGGTCGTCGGGGGCGCATTCTTCGCGTTCGACGGCGAGGCTCAGCCAATCGTCATGAGGAACAGCGTCGTCAGCGGCAATGTGCTGAAGGGCTCGTCCTCCGGCGGCCCCGTGAACGCCGGCGGTGCGGGAATCAACAACGGAGGCTCGCTCGAGTTGCACAACGTGCTCGTCAGCGAGAACTCGGCGAGCGCGACCGCTCCCTCCGGCACCGTGCACGGCGGAGGGATCTGGAACGGGATGCCGTTCGCGCCGGACGGTCCGACGCCGCACCTGACCCTCGAGAACACGCTCGTGACCCGCAACGCGCTCAGTGCGAGCTCGGGCCTCGAGGTGCAGGGCGCCGGCCTCTACACGCCCGGATTCCCGATCACCAGCACCAACAGCCTGATTGCCCACAACGCGCCGGATCAGTGCTTCGGTTGCTGAGTACGTCATCAAGACCCTGAATGCCGAGGGGCCCGCCATCCGCGGGCCCCTCGTGCGCCGTCAGCCCTTGATCGCGCCGCCCAGCCCGCCGCCGCGCAGGAACGAGCGCTGGAAGATCAGGAAGCCGATGATCGGGACGAGCGAGGCGATGAAGAGCGCCGCCAGGAAGACGCCGAGCTGCGTCTGAGCCTGGATCGTCGGCAGGCGCACGGAGAGCGGTTGCTCGTCGGGGTTCGTGAGCACGAGCAGGGGCCAGAGGAAGTCCCTCCACGAGGCGAGCACGGCGAACACCGAGACGACGCCGAGGATGGGGCGGGACATCGGCAGGACGATCGAGGAGAACAGCCGGAAGCCGCCGACGCCGTCGACGCGCGCGGCCTCGAAGATCTCGCGCGGGAGGTTGTCGAAGAAGCGCTTCATCAGCACCACGTTGAACGCGCTCGCCCCGGCGGGCAGCCAGACCGCCCAGTAGCTGTCGATGAAGGAGTGGTGGATCAGCGGCGGGTGCACGATCTCGACGTAGAGCGGCACGAGCAGCACCACGGCGGGAACGAAGAGCGTCGTCAGCACGAGGCCTGTGAGGAACTTCGCGTACCTGGGCCGCAGCACGGAGAGCGCAAAACCCGCGGTGGTCGCGACGATCACCTGCGAGGCCCAGGAGCCGATCGCCAGGACGACCGTGTTCCAGAAGTAGCGGCTCACCTCGACATCCGTCCACGCCGCGCGCAGGTTGCCCCAGGCCGTGCCGTGAGGGAACAGCGACATCGGCCGCGTGATCGTGTCCGGTGTGGGCGTGATCGCCGACTTGGCGAGCCAGATCAAAGGCCCCAGCCCGACCACGACCAGCCCCAGGAGAAGCAGCACCTGTGCGGCTCCGAAGCCCCATCGCACGCGCGGCCGGCGCCAGTCGAAGATCGAGACCAGGCCATCGCCCTCGCGCCTGCTCATGTCGTGCTCCACGAGCGCGTGGCGCGCATGTAGACGAAGGAGAGCACCGCGAGGAACGCGGCGAGCATCAAGCTGAGGGCCGTCGCGCTGCCGTAGTCGCCGCCGAGAGAGTTGCCGAAGGCGTAGTCGTAGATGAGCAGCAGCACGGTCAACGTCGAGTTGACCGGACCGCCGGAGGTGAAAAGGAAGGGCTCGAGGAAGACCTGCGCTGTCCCGATGATCTGCAGGATCATCGTCAGCAGCAGCACGCCCCGGAGTTGCGGGATCGTGATGTGCCAGACCTTGCTCCAGAGCGAGGCGCCGTCCGTGGAGGCGGCCTCGTAGAGCTCGCGGTTGACGCCGGTCAGCGCAGCCAGGTAGATGATCACCGTCGTGCCGGCGTTGGCCCAGGTCGACTCGAGCACGAGCGACGGCAGCGCGGTGTCGGGCGATTGCAGCCAGGGATACGGCCCGAGGTGGATCCAGCCGAGCATCGTGTTGAAGACGCCCGTCGGGCCGGCGTCGTAGAACGTCTTCCAGAGCAGCACGGCGACCACGGGCGGGATCACGACCGGTAGATAGGCGAGCGCGCTGTAGATGCCGCGGAAGCGCCTGACCTCGCTCATCAGCACGGCAGCGATCAGGGGAACCGGATAGCCGAAGATCAGCGCGAGCCCGGCGAACTCGGCCGTGTTCTCGACGGCCTTCGGCAGCACCGGGTCGTTGAGCACCGTGCGGAAGTTGTCGAGCCCGACCCACGTCGCAGGCTGCACGAGGTTCGTGTGCTGCACCGACATGATGGCGGTGCGCACGATCGGGTACCACGAGAACGCCCCGAAGATGAACAGCATCGGGAGCAGGAAGATGAACGTCGTCAGGCCACCGCCGCGAACCCACGTGGCAGGTGTGCGCCGCGCGAGGCGCCGTGGCACCGCGAGTTCACGCCTGCTCATACGCATGCGTTCCGCATCGGTGCGGCTCGTCCTCCCGGCTGCCCGAGCAGGCGGCTGGGCGCCAGGCCATC
>JALYLC010000259.1 GCA_030774435.1 Actinomycetota bacterium | reverse complement strand
CTGGTGCGCGCATGTCACAACCGCCAGCTGGAGGCGGCAATGCGCAGCATCGCGAAGACCTTGGCCCCGATCCGCGACGCCTATTCGGGCGGGATTGCGCGTGACCGTCAGACGCTCGGCGTGCACGAGCGCCAGCTCGTCGCCATGCGCGAGCACGACTCGGCTGCGCTGGACATGGTGCTCGACGAGCACTTCCGTATGCTCGAGGAGTCCTTCGCGGACGCGATCGGCTCGAGCTGGGACGAGCTCTTCGGCCCGGGCAACTGACGACCGATCCCAGGCAGTCGCTGCTCCAACAGGCGCGAGACCGCACGAGTCGCCACTACCCCGAGGGCGACCGCAAGGGTCGCCCCTACACGAGGACGGTCACAGCACCCCGCTCGCACTCGACGAGGGCCTCGGTGACGTCACCGAGGTCCTCGCCGTCCACGTGCAGCGGCAACGGGATGTCGCAGCGGATCAGCAGCCGGTCGAGGTCGTGGGCGTAGACGAGGCGGTCGGCCTCGGCCTGACCCTTGCCGCGGACCAGATACCCGACCAGTCGAGGCAGGTCCCGGGCCCGAACCGACCTGGGAGCGAGAACGTCGAGACCGAGCTCGAAGCGTGCCAGCGGCGCCACGTGCAGAGCCGCCCGGCCCGCATACGTGTACGGGTCGCAGTTTGCGATCAGGGCGAAGGCGGCACGACCCAGCCCTTCGAGCTCGAGCACGTCGTCGTATCGCGCTCGCCGCGCCGCGACCGTCCGCACCACGGCCCAGGCGAAGGCGAGATCGCCGGGACGCCGGCCGTCGGGCCCCCGGCCGAGCGCGTCGACGCGGCGGACGATCTCGGCGTCGAAGCCGATACCTGCGTTGAACCCGAACCGTCTCCCGTTGACGCGTCCGAGCGAGATCCGGCGGAGCTCGCCTCGTTCGATCCGGATCGCCGCCTCGACCGGATCGCGCGGAAGACCGAGAGCGCGCGAGAGGACGCTCGACCCTCCTCCGGGCACGAACCCGAGGGGGGTGGTGCCGTTCACGCCGTTCAGCACCTCGTTGAACCCGCCGTCGCCCGAGAAGACGTAGATCGCGTCGACGCCCGCCGCAACCGCGGCCCGCGCCAGCTCGGTCGCGTGACCACGCCCTTCTGTCAGCCGGACGTCGGGCTCGCCAGGCAGAGCCTCGCGAACCCGTCGCAGGCGCTCATCAGTGACGCCGCTCGCATACGGATTGACGATCAGCACGCTCCGCTTCATACCGCGAGCATGCCACGAGACCGTCTGGCTCGAATGCCGCAGGTCGGCATGCCGGCGGGCCACCACAAGGGTCGCCTTAGTGTCATGCTGGCGGTACTGACCGTTTGTGGTTGTGGTGGCGGTTAGGCTCGAGGCTGGTGGCGGGTTGACCCGAAGAGTCGCTGTCGCCCGTGAGGGCTGACCTGGTAGGGCTGTGTCGCCCGCTGCTAGTCCGAGGAGCGCCAGCGTGACCTGATAGGAGCGTGGCTTGCTGCCCCCACTAAGGCGTGTCCGCTGGCGCTCCACCGTTTGTGGCCCACCTCCGGAAAGGGGGACCAGCAGTGATCGTAATCGGGATCGACCCGCACAAGCGAACGCATACGGCGGTCGCCGTGCAGAGGCAAAGCGGTGAGCTGATCGCTGAACTGACCGTGCCGGCGACGGCGGAGGGGTCGAGCAAGCTCGTCGCCTGGGCGCTGGCGCTGGCGCCGGCGAGCGTGTTCGCGCTCGAGGACTGCCGCCACGTGTCGGGGCCGTTGGAGCGTTTTCTGCTCGCCCGCTCGCTACCGGTGGTGCGTGTGCCGCCGAAACTGATGGCTGGGACGCGACGATCGCAACGGCAGCGCGGCAAGTCGGACGCGATCGACGCGGCCGCCGTCGCCCGCGCCTACCTGCGCGAGCCCGGCTTGCCGCCAGCTCGCCTCGACCCGCAAGCCCGCGAGCTGAAGCTGCTCAGCGACTACCGTGACGAACTCGTCGCCGAGCGCACCCGACTCTGCAACCGCGTGCGCTGGCAGCTACACGAGCTCGGCTTGGGCGCCGATCTCCCCTCAGGCTCGCTCGACCGCCAACGCTGGCAGAAGCAGATCCAAGACCGTCTCGCGCGCCTGCCGCAGACGACCCAGATCAGGATCGTCACAGAACAACTCGAGCGCATCGTCGAGCTGACGCGGCGAGCCAACAAGCTCGAACGCGAGATCACGCTGCGCCTGCGAAAAACGGCTCCCGCACTGCTCACGCTGCCCGGCTGCGCGGCCCTGACGGCCGCCAAAGTCGTCGCCGAAACGGGTGGCATCGAGCGCTTCTCCGACGACGCCGCGCTTGCCCTACACGCCGGCGTTGCCCCCCTCGATGCCTCCTCCGGGCAACAGCGTCGCCATCGGCTCAACCGCAGCGGCAACCGCCAGCTCAACTGCGCCCTACACCGCATCGCCGTCACCCAGGGACGCTTCCACCCGCCCGCACAGACCTACCTAGCGCGACGCCAAGCCGAAGGCAAAACCAGACGAGAAGCGCTCCGCTGCCTCAAACGCCACCTCGCACGCACCGTCTACAAAACACTCGCCGATACCGCCGCAAACACACCAACGCCGCCGCAACCGAAACCAGCCTTGACATAGGAGCAGCCCTACGCCCGGCCGGCGGCGCGGGCGAGCAGCTGCTCGATCCTTGCCGCCTGCACGTCGAGCGCGTGCCCGGCGGCCGCCTGGCGGCCGGCTTCGTTGGGCCGCGGTAGCGCAACCGCCGCGTCGAGCGCTGCGACGAGGGCATCGTCGTCCTCGGGATCCACGATCACTCCCGCTTCTGGAGTGACGAACTCGGGCGGCCCTCCGACCGCGGTTGCGACGACCGGCCGGCCGGCCGCCATCGCTTCCAGCGTCGCGAGGCCGAAGGGCTCGATCAGGCTCGGCTGGCAGACGACGTCTGCCGCGGCGATCCAGTCTGGTACGCGGTCGTGCGGCACGGATCCCGCGAGGCGGATTCCGGGTCGCCCCTCGAGCGCACGACGCAACGGGCCGTCGCCGACGAAGACGAGCGAGCCCTCCCCTCGCCGCTCGAACGCCCGGGCGAGCCGCAGCACGTTCTTGCGTTCTGTCAGCGAGCCGACGGAGAGGAAAGCGGTGCCCTGGGGCTCCCACCCCACGTGTGCTCGGGCATCCGCCTGCGCGCGCGGCGCGAACCGGGTGACGTCGACGCCGCAGTCGATCACGCGAGTCTTGCCGCGCGCCGCGGGAACGACCTGCTCGAGACGTTGTCGCAGCCATTCCGAGAC
>JALYLC010000258.1 GCA_030774435.1 Actinomycetota bacterium | reverse complement strand
CCGCGGGCTCGAGCGCCGATCTGGCGCTCGAGCTTCGCGGGATCACGAAGCGGTTCGGCGCGTTCGTCGCCAACGACGCGATCGACCTCGACCTGCGAGAAGGCGAGGTGCACGCGCTGCTGGGTGAGAACGGCGCGGGCAAGTCCACGCTCATGAACGTCGTCTACGGCCTGTACCGCGCCGACGAGGGAGAGATCTTCGTCCGCGGCCGCCGAGTCGAGATGACGAGCTCCGCAGATGCCATCCGCCTCGGCATCGGCATGGTGCATCAGCACTTCATGCTGATCCCGGTGATGTCCGTCGTCGAGAACATCGTGCTCGGCGCGGAGCCGCGCAAGTATGCGCAGCTCGATCTCGCGACGGCGCGGGAGCGCGTGCGCGAGCTCTCCGCCCGCTACGGCCTGAGCGTCGATCCGGACGCCACGATCGAGGAGCTCGGCGTCGGTCAGCAGCAGCGCGTCGAGATCCTCAAGGCGCTCTACCGCGAGGCACGCGTGCTGATCCTGGACGAGCCCACGGCGGTGCTCACCCCGCAGGAGGTCGAGGAGCTGTTCTCGGTGCTGCGCGCGCTGGTCGAGCGCGGCACGTCGATCATCCTGATCACGCACAAGCTGCACGAGGTGCTGGCCGTCGCCGACCGCATCTCCGTGCTCCGGCGCGGCAAGAAGGTCGCCACGATCGACCGCGAGGGCGCCAGCGAGCGCGGCCTGGCCGAGCTGATGGTCGGGCGCGACGTTCTGCTGGACGTCAAGCGCGGCGCGGCGCGTCCCGGCGAGAAGGTGCTGTCGGTGCGGGAGCTGTGGGTGCGCGACGATCGCGGCCTGGACGCCGTGCGCGGGCTCTCGATGGACGTCTCCGCCGGCGAGATCGTCGGCATCGCGGGCGTCGACGGCAACGGCCAGAGCGAGCTGATCCAGGCTCTCGCCGGCATGCGCGCGCCGCACGCAGGCCACATCGAGCTGCACGGTGTCGACGTCACGGGCGCGAGTCCGCGGGAGGCCACGCACGCCGGCGTCGGCCACATTCCCGAGGATCGCCAGCGCCACGGGCTCGTGCTCGACTTCTCCGTGGCCGAGAACACCGCCCTGCACGACTACGACGAGCCGCCCATCTCACACCTGCATTGGCTCGACCGCGACGCCATGGCGGCGCGGGCGGCCGAGTGGATCAAGCTCTACGACGTGCGCGGCGGCGGGCCTCCGGCACCTGCGCGGGCGCTCTCGGGAGGCAACCAGCAGAAGGTCGTCCTGGCGCGCGAGATCCAGGCCAACCCGCGCGTGCTGATCGCGGCCCAGCCCACGCGCGGCCTCGATGTCGGGGCGATCGAATACGTCCACCGCCGCCTCGTCGAGCAGCGTGACGCCGGCTGTGCCGTCCTGCTCGTCTCCTTCGAGCTCGACGAGGTCATGGATCTCGCCGACCGCATCCTGGTCATGTTCGGGGGACAGATCGCGCTCGAGCGCGCCAGCGGCGCGACCGACGAGCAGGAGCTCGGCATCGCCATGACGGGCGGGGAGGTGCCCGCGTGAAGAAGCTCTTCCAGTCGCCCTCGCTGAGCGAATTCGGGATCTCCCTGCTGACCGTCTTCCTCGCGCTGATCGTGGGCGGGCTGGCGATGGCCTTCACAGGCGCGAACCCGCTCTCGGTCTACAAGGACCTGATCGTCGGCGCCGGCTTCGACTGGCCGTTCCACCTGATCCCGGGCAACCCGCTGGGCGTCGAGCCGCTGCTCGCCGAGAACAACCTCGTCTCGACGCTGGTGCAGTTCACCCCGCTCGTGCTGACGGGCCTGGCGGTTGCGTTCGCGTTTCGCTGCGGGCTTTTCAACATCGGCGGCACGGGCCAGTTCTGGGTCGGATCGGTGTGCGCGCTGCTCGTCGCGCAGCGCGTCGGCGGCCCCACGGGCATGATCGCGGCGACGGTCGCGGCGGGCATCGGCGGCGCCATCTGGGCCGGGCTGGCAGGCGGGCTCAAGGCCTACCGCGGGGCGCACGAGGTGATCACGACGATCATGCTCAACTGGATCGCGATCTACACGACGCAGTACTTGTTCGCGGTCAGTGGGCCGCTCACGGACAACTCGGTCGGCAACGGCGTGTCGAAGACGATCAAGACCTCGGCACAGTATCCCGGCATGTGGGGCGTCGTGCAGGAGATCCACATCGGCATCTTCCTGGCGCTCGCCTGTGCGGTCGTCTACTACGTGATCCTCAACCGCACGACGCTCGGCTACGAGGTGCGCGCGGTCGGGCTCAATCCCGAGGCAGCGCGCTACGGCGGCATCTCGGTCAAGCGTTCGATGATCGCGTCGATGGCGATCTGCGGTGCATTCGCCGGACTGGCCGGCGCCATTCAGGTTCTGGGCGTGAACTACTCCATCGCCTCCTCGGACGTGCCCGTGCTCGACATCGGCTTCACGGGCATCGCGGTCGCGCTGCTCGGGCGCAACACCGCCGTCGGCGTCGTGCTCGCGGCGTTCCTGTTCGCCGCGTTGCAGAGCGGCGGCCGCCAGCTCTCCGGGGCGTTCAGCCCCGAGCTCGCCGGCGGCGTGTCGAGCATCATCCAGGGCACGATCATCCTGCTCGTCGGCGGTGAGCTGATCGTGCGCTGGCTGGTTGCGCGGGCGAAGCGCGAACGCGCCGTCGCGGCGGACATCAGCGCGACGGCCCCGCCGCCTCAGCTGCCTCCGCCCCCCGGAGCGCTGACGCCGCTATGACTCGCCGCGCACAGATCGGGCTCGCCGCGTTCGTGATCGCCGTACTGCTCGTGATGCTGTGGCGAACGCAGAGCAGTGCCGTCGCTGCGATCGTCTCGACCGGGCTGTTCGTGGGCGCATTCCAGTATGCGACGCCGCTGACGTTCGGCGCGCTCGGCGGCCTCTTCTCCGAGCGCTCCGGGGTTGTCAACATCGGCCTCGAGGGCATGATGCTGATGGGCTGCTTCTGGGGCGTCGTCGTGTCCCAGAAGAGTGGCTCATGGGAGATCGGGCTGCTGGGCGCCATGGCGGCCGGCGGTTTCCTCGGCCTCATCCATGCCGTGCTCTCGATCCACCTCCGCGCCAACCAGGTCATCTCGGGCACCGCGGTCAACATCCTGGGCCTGGGCATCACGAGCTACGGCACGAACGCGATCTTCGGGTCCGGCGGATCCGGCGACGTGCCCCGCATTCCGTCGGTGATGCATTTCCTCGACAACGTGCCGCTGATCGGCAAGGTCATCGGCGGGCTCAACCTCATGATCTACGTGGCGCTCGCGCTCGTGTTCGTGAGCTGGTGGGTGCTCTTCCGCACTCGCTGGGGCCTGCGGCTGCGCGCGGTCGGCGAGCACCCGCGCGCCGCTGACACGGTCGGCATCCCGGTCTTCCGCATCCGCTACGTGGCGGTCACGTTCTCCGGCGTCCTCGCGGGCATGGGCGGCGCCTATCTCGCGTTCGGCCTCGGCTCGCAGTTCAGCGAGAACATGACCGCCGGTCGCGGTTTCATCGCGCTGGCCGCGCTGATCTTCGGTAAGTGGCGTCCGTTCGGCCTGCTCGCCGCCGCGCTCCTGTTCGGCTTCTCGCAGGCCCTCGGCGATGCGCTGCAGACGATCGAGCACGTCAACGCGTTCCTCGTCTTCACGCTCCCCTACATCTTCACGCTGGTCGCCCTGGTCGGCGTGATCGGACGCTCGCGCCCGCCCGCGGCGGCGGGCCTGCCGTACGCGCGGCAGTAGGGCCCCTCGGCCATGAGCGCGCACTCCCAGCCGCCGGGCGCCTCGCGAATCCGCAAGGGCCCGCTCGACGTGCTCATCCTGTCCGAGCAAGACGTGCTGGCCGCGCTCGACGGCCGCGCCCTCCTGGCCGCGCTCGCCGACGGGTTCGCCGCGGTTGCCCGCGGCCAGGTTCAGTCCCCGCCGCGGCCCGAGATCACGGTTCCCGGCAATGGCTTCCTGCTCTCCATGCCGTCCTACCGCGAGGGCGGGCTGATCGGCTTCAAGGAGGTTTCGGCCGGGTGGGGTCTGACCCCGGCCGGGTGGGGTCTGACCCCAGGTGGCGGAGCCTGACCCCAGGGTGGCGGTTGGCGTGGTTAGGCCGTTTGCGGCGCGGGCGTGCCTTCCCGGCGCTCGCTTCGCCCGTGGCTTGTTGTGGAGTGCACGCAGGTCCTTTCCCGCATGCCTAAGGGCCTATCTCGCTAGGCCGTGAGCGAGTCGGTATGCGTCTGCTTTCTTGAACGCGATCAGGCCGCTGGCG
>JALYLC010000257.1 GCA_030774435.1 Actinomycetota bacterium | reverse complement strand
CCGCGGCCTCGGACGATGCGCCCACGGCGAAGCCCTCGCCCGCAGGGAAGCCGTGAGCGACGAGCGTGGTCTCGAGACACACGACCGGTCGGCCGCCGGCGATTGCGTCGGCCACCTCGGGGGCGATGCGCAGCGCGCTCACGGCAGGGCACCCACGCGCGTCACGCAGCGCGCCGCCGCCGCCTGACCGCGCGGCGCAGCTGCGACGAGATCGCTCTCGAGCAGAAAGCCCGCGGCGAAGGCGTCGCCGGCGCCGGTCGTGTCGACCACGCCCTCGACCTCGACGGCCGCATACGCCACGACCTCGCCGCCCTGCTCGACCGTGCATCCGAGGGCGCCGCGCTTCACGACCCAGACGGTGCCCACGGGCTCCCCGAAGGCCTCGGCCTCGGCCTCGTTCGCGAAGACGACGTCCGGCACCAGCGCGGCCACCCGAGCCCGCATCCGCTCGCGGCCGAGCTGCGCGACGCCGTGCGCCGTGGAGAGGTCGACCGTCACGCGAGCACCGTAGCGGCGCGCCGCCTCCGCCAGCCGCACGGCGGCCTCGGCGCCCGCTTCGCGCAGGAGCGTGTAGCCGGCGACGTGGAGGACATCGGCACCGGCGAGCATGTCCTCGTTCACGTCGTCCGGGCCCAGCTCGCCCGCCGCTCCGCGATCGCTCGCGAGGGTGCGCGAGCCGTCCGGCGCCGCGAGCGCGACCACCGCCCCGGTGCGCCCACCTGCGACCGCCACCCCCGCGAGCTCGACGCCGAGCCGCTCGACCTCGGCGCCGATCAGGCGCCCGGCGGTGTCATCCGCCCTGCGCACGATCAGCCGAGCGTCGCCACCGAGCGCGCACACCCAGGCCGCGACGTTCGCGGCCTGCCCGCCGGGAACGAGCGAGATCGCGGCGGGGACGTCGTCATCGGGCGCGGCCGGCGCCTCGAGCCGCACCACCACGTCCAGCAGCAGATCTCCGAGCGTGACCACGAGCACGCCGCGATCCTGGCACACTCGGCGCGTGGAGTCGCCGGCGGCAGCATCCGGGCGCGCCCTCGTCATCAGCGGCGGCCCGGCTCCCGATGCCGCCGAGGTGGGACCGCTCCCCAGCGGTGCCTTCGTGATCGCGGCCGATTCGGGCCTCGAGCACGCCGCGGCCCTCGGGCTCGGCGTCGACGTGCTCGTCGGTGACCTCGACTCAGCGAGCGCAGAGGCCGTGAGCGCTGCCGAGGCCGCCGGCGTCCGCATCGAGCGCCACCCCGCGGCAAAGGACGCGACCGATCTCGAGCTCGCGCTCGACTACGCGCTGAGCGCCGGCGCGACGCGCGTCACGGTGGTCAGCGGCGGCGGCGGAGAGCGCCTCGACCACCACCTGGCGGAGCTCGTCCTGCTGGCCGCACCGCGCTTCGCGCCGCTGCACCTCGACGCGCGCATCGGCACGGCGCGCGCGGTGGCGATCCACGCGGGCGACGACGTGTCGCTGGCGGGCGCACCCGGCGCCGTACTCACGCTGCTGGCCCTCGGCGGCGCCGCGACCGGGGTCACCGCCACGGGCGTGCGCTGGCCGCTCACCGCCGACACGCTGCAGCCCGGCTCGACCCGCGGTGTCAGCAACGAGATCGTCTCGAGCCCCGTGCGCCTGCACCTCGAGGGCGGCAGCCTGCTGGCCGTGGGCACGCACCCGCTCGAGCGGTTCTAGTACGGGCGAACGGCTCCGACATAGCCCGAGCGGCCCTGGATGCTGACGATGCGCACCACGTCACCGGTGTGGGGAGCGTTGATCATCTTGCCGTCGCCGACGTACATGCCGACATGGCCTGGCCCGTCGGCCTTGGGCTCGAAGAAGACGAGATCGCCCGGCTGGAGATCCTGCGGCGCCACGCGCGTGCCTTCCAGGAACTGCCAGGCCGCGTAGTGATCGAGCGTGACGCCGAGCTGGCGGTAGACGTACATCACCAGCCCGGAGCAGTCGAACCCGCCCGTCGGGGTGGAGCCGCCCCAGACGTACGGAATGCCCAGGAAGCGCTTGGCGATCGCAACGGCCTGAGGACCGAGCATGCCGCCGTGCCGCGCGTGCACGTCGGTGGAGGAGCTCGTGACCGGCTGCAGCCGAAGCGAGGCGGGTCGCGCCGTCGCGGGCAGCCTTCCGAGCGAGATCAGCGTGCTCCTGGTCATCCACATGCGCGTTGCCTGGATCTCCAGCGAGCGTCCGCGCGCCGAGAACACGAGCAGCGGCGAGCCCAGGTGCGGCGTGTGCAGCAACAGCGCGAGCGCACTGGGCGCGACACGGTGGTGGCGCACCGCACGCTTGGCGGCGGGCGAGAGCGCGAGATGCGAGCTGTGCAGGACGCGCCGTTCGAGCACGCGGCGCCCGGCCAGAGCATGCGCTCGGGCCCGCAGCTTCAGCCGCGGAGGCAGCGAATACGGAGCGAGCTTGGGCAGATGGTCGATCTCGAGTTCTCCTGCCGGCTGGATCTTCTTGCGCTGCGGGGGCGGCACGTGCAGCTGGCGGGCCGGGACCTCGCCGAAGCCGACAGGCACGACCGGCAGGGACAGATGCACCACGGGAGCGGCGTGGCCGCTGGCGAGCACGTGCGGGAGCGCGACCGCCGCCGAAGCGACGGCTGCGACCGCGAGCAGGCCGAAACGGGCGACGGTCACCATCCTCATCTGCATCGGCGCCGCGAGACCGCCCGACTCTCACCCGTTGGGGTGAGGAGGCCCGCGTCAGATGATCAGGACAGGCGTGCCGAGCGGGATGACGTGGGCCATCCAGACGATGTTGACGTCGTCGACGCGCACGCACCCGTGCGAGGCCGACGAGCCGAGCGGGTCGGCCAGGCTGGTGCCGTCACGCCCGTGGATCGCGACGCGTCCGGGGCCCCCGCCGTAGTTGAAGAGCACGTCCGAGAACGCGGTCAGGTGCAGCGCCCAGGGGCCGAGGAAGCCCTTCGGATCCGGCTGCGGCAGCTTCTCGTAGATCGCGTAGAGGCCGCCCGGGGTGGGCGTCGCGGCCTTGCCGATCACGGCCTTGAAGCTGCGCTGCTTGCGCCCGTCGCGATAGACCGTGACGGTGTGCGCCGCTCGGTTGATCGTGATGCGCCATTGCGTCGTACTGAGGCGGACGAAGTCCTCTCGGATCCAGCCACTCGACCGGTTGGGCCGATTCGGGAGCGCGACGCGGAGCCAGGCCTTGCCCCTGTACATGCGCGAATCCAGGACGAGCAGCACGTGCGGCCCGCCACCCCACGACGCGTGCGTCGGCAGCCGCAGCTTGATGTGCTGGCCGGGCCGCGCGAACACGTTCGTCTCGATCAGGATCTTGGCCGTGGTCGAGACCGTGGCGCTCGGCCGGTCGGGCAGCTGCGCCTTCTCGGGGTCGGCGGCATGCGCCGGAACCGCGGCGAGCGCGATCAGGAGGGCGCCCGCAAAGGCGGCGCGCAGAGACCGGGGAATCTGCTGCATAGATGTGGTCCCCCCGCGCGTCCGCGTCGTCGGCCGCTGGGCGGATAGTCCCAACCTAGCACCGGAGGCAGGCGGTCGGCGCCTCAGCTGCTGACGAGGTCGCGCTCGGCCTCGATGCCGAAGCGGCGGCCGATTGCGCGCAGCTCGTCGTCGAGCGGCCACGCGTCGGGCCGTTCCTCGCCCTCGTGCACGGGCGACGCGCCCTTCAGCTTCATGCACCCCGTGTTGTCGCCGATGGCGGCGATCGCGTCCAGCTCGTCCTGTGCCAGCACAGGCTCACGCGGCACCGCCGCGAGCTCGGCGCGCTTGGCCTCGATCGTCTTGGCGGCCGGCCCGGCCTCCTGGATCAGGGTCGGCGCCACGCACGCCACGGCCGGCTGCGCGAGCGTCCAGGCGCAGGACAGCTGCAGCATCGTCAGCCCGTGGCGATCGGCGATGGGCCGCAGCTCGTCGAGCCGGGCGCGGCCCGCCTGGACCCACCCGGCCGGCCGGTACCTGCGGTGATCGCCCTCGGTCAGCAGGCCCTCGTCGGGCACATCGTCGTGGAACAGCCCGCCGTAGTCGACGACGCGCGCGAGCACGCGCACGCCGTGGCGTTCGCAGGCCGGAAGTGCCAGCCGGCCGGGCCACGGCTCCAGCGGATTGAGGATCAGCATGGCCCAGTCGATCAGCTCGCCGAAGCGCTCCAGGCAGCCGATGACGTCGAGGGTGAAGCCGTTGGCGGGCCCCGGAGCCACGCCGATCGCCTTGCAGAGACCGGCCTCGCGCAGCCCGGCCATCGCCTCCCACACCGCGGGCGAGGTGTAGCCCACGCGGTCGGGATTGTGCAGGAGCAGGACGTCGAAGTGGCCGACCCCGCAGCGCTCGAGGCTCCGCTCGGTGGCTTCGTGCAGGTAGCCGGCGTATTCCCGCGCACCGCGCTGCGACGTGAAGCGCGGGAAGCCCTTGGCGCCGTCGCGCTGCGTGCCGTAGAAGTCGTGCCCGACCGCGCCGACGAGTGAGAACGACTCGCGCGACAGCCCGTCGAGCGCACGGCCGACGGCGAGGTCGGCCTCGCCCGCGCCGTAGACATCAGCCGTGACGACCGTGTGGATGGCCTCGTCGGGGCGCAGGAGGCGGACGAAGCGGTCGTCGTCGAGCGGCTCACCGAAGTGCATGTATCGCCCGCCGCTCCACGCGCCGAGCGCGGTGTGACCGGGTGCGCTCATCGGCCCGCAGTCTGTCAGCTCGGCCTCAGAAGCGCCTGAACCTGGCACGCCGCCCGCAGGCCGGATTCGATGGCGCCGTCGATGTAGCCGCTCCAGCCGTCCGCCAGATCCGAGCCCGCGAAGACGACACCGCCCTCGGGCTCTCGCATGGCGGCGTGGTGTCGCGTGTACCAGCCCGGCCGGTGGATCGCCCAGGTGCCACGCGTGAACTCGTCGGCGAGCCAGTCGTGCGCGATCGCGTCCACGATCTCGAGCCCCGGGTGCAGTTCGTCCAGCGCCCGCTGCATCGCAGCCCGATCCTCGATGTCGAACGCTGCGGCGTCCCGCCCGAACCCGACCAGCAGCTGGCCTCCGTCCGGCAGCAGGCGATCGACCATCAGGTAGCCGAAGGGATGCCCCGGCGCCACCGCGTTGATGCCGAGGCTCTCGCCCTTGACCCGCAACCAGAGCTTGAGTCCGCGCGAGGCCTGACCGAGCGCGACGGCATCGCGCTTGGCCGCCGAGAGGCCTTCGATGCCGATGTGCGGCAGCACGTTGAGCGGGACGGTCAGGACGCACGTGCGCGCCCTCAGCACGTCGCCCTTGCGCGTGCGCACCTCGATACCGTCGCTCACGGGGCCGAGCGAGTCGACCGGCGTCGAGAGCCACTGCGCGAATGGCGCCTGCTCGGCCATCGCGCCGATCAGCCCGGCCGTGAACGCGCCGAACGTGTAGCGGCCGCCGGCGTCCTCGGCCAACTCGAAGCTCCTGCCCGCCAGCGCGTGCAGGCGCAGCACGCTGACCGCGCCCGCGTCGTCGATGTAGCCGCTCGAGACGCCTTCGAGCTCGGCCGCGAGCACGTCGTATTCCTCCCGGTCGAGTCCGAGCTCGGCCATTCGCTCCTCGATCGACTGAGCGTCGAAGGGCGCCAGAGCGGCGATCGCGAAGAGCGGGTCGTGCGGACGCGGCAACGCGGCGGCCGCCGGCTCCACGAAGCGGTTCCAGGCGCGGCGCGCGATGGCGTGGCGCTGAGCACCGGTGCCGGTGCGGCGCTCCCCATCGACGGCCCAGGAGTAGAGCTCGGCTCCTGCGCTCTCGCCGATCCCCTGGCCCGCGCGCACCAGCTCGGCCCAGGCGTGTGGCTGGTGCCAATGCACCCATCCGCCGCCGAGCTCGATCGTGTCGCCGTCCCAGTCGCGAGTCCAGGTGCGCCCACCCAGGCGGTCGCGCGCCTCGATCAGCGTGCAGTCGAGGCCGGCGATCGTCAGCTCGCGCGCTGCGGTGACCCCCGCGAACCCTCCGCCGATGACGATCGCGTCGAGCACGCGCCGAGTCTAACCGAATGGCTGACTGACGAGTCAGGCAAGAGCGACGGGGCCCGCGGGACGGCGCGTGCGCGGATAGCATCCACACGAGCTGCGAAGGAGCAGGGCGTGGACGGGCATGGTGCGATCAACGATACGGCGCGTGCCCTCTTCGCCCCGCTCGGAGGCGATTACGACCGCTGGGCGGCGATCCTCTCCTTCGCGCAGGATCCGCGCTGGCGCCGCTTCCTGGTGGAGCACGTCCCCGTAGGCCCCGACGCTCGGGTGCTCGACGTGGCGACGGGCACCGGCGCCATTGCACGCGCCCTGGTGCGGCGCTACGGCTGCCGCGTGGTCGGCGTCGACCAGTCGCCGCAGATGCTCGAAGGCGCGCGCGAGCGCATCGGCAAGGCCGGCCTGTCCGACCGCATCGAGCTACACCTCGGCAGCGCGGAGGAGCTCGACCTCGCAGAGGGCTCCTTCGACGCCCTCACGGCCGGCTACCTGCTGCGCTACGTGGACGACCCGCCGCGCACCGTGACGGATCTCCTGCGGCTCGTGCGCCCGGGCGGGCCGTTCGCCCTGCTCGACTTCTCGGTGCCCCCGAACATCGCGGCGCGCGGCCTGTGGCATCTCTACACCGGTGTCGGCCTGCCCGTCCTCGGCCGCATGGTCTCGCCCGGCTGGGCCGACGTCGGGCGCTACCTGCGCCCCAGCATCACGGCCTTCGACGCCGCCTACCCACCGCCCGCGCTGCGCGAGCTGCTGCTCGAGGCCGGAGCCGCCAACGTGAACACGCGCCGGTTGAGCCTCGGCGGCGGCCTCGTCGCCTGGGGTGTCCGCGCTGTCCGGTGACGCCCAGCGCGTCGCGTTCTACGCCCTGCGGCCCGGCGGCGCGAGGGACGTCGTCACGCTGCTGCACCCGCCCTACACCGCCTGGCACCTCTCCTACGTAGCGCTCGGCGCCGGGCTGGCCGAGCGCATCGACGGCGCGCGCCTGGCCTGGACATTGTCCGCCTTCCTGCTGGCGGTGGGCATCGCCGCCCACTGTCTGGACGAGCTGAACGGCCGGCCGCTCGGCACCCGCCTCCCCACGCCGGTGCTCGCGGTCGCGGGGGCCGTCTCGCTCGCCGGCGCCGCTGTCATCGGCCTCTGGGGCGTGGGTTCGATCGGCATCGCCCTGCTCCCGTTCGTGCTCACAGGCGTCGCCCTCGTGATCGCGTACAACCTCGAACTGTTCGGCGGAGCGCTCCACACCGACCAGGTCTTCGCCCTCGGCTGGGGGGCGTTCCCGGTGCTCGTCGGCGGGTTCGCCCAGACGGGGGCGATCGAGTTGCCCGTGCTGCTGGGAGCCGCGTTCGCCGCCGCGACGAGCCTGGCCCAGCGCTACCTCTCGAACTGGGCGCGTCGCCTGCGCCGCGGCGGCCTGCGCGTCGAGGGCTCCATCGAACGCGCGGGTGAGGAGCGCGAGGTGCTCGACGTCGCCACGCTCACGAGACCGGCCGAGGCGTCGCTGCGCGCGCTTGCCGCCGCGCACGTGCTGCTGGCCGCGGCGCTCGTGGCGCTGCGGCTGACCTGAGAACCTCGATGGCCGGGTCGGCGCCAGCGAAGAGAGCCTAGATCGGCTTCGGGTCGCGACTTGGGGTCCGCCACTTGGGGTCTGGCTCCGCCTGGCGGGGTCTGACCCCACCTGGCGGAGCCTGGCACCCACCTGTCCGAAAGAGCCGAGAACCGTTTAGACATACGGGAAACGAGCCGACTGCTCGCCGCAACGAGCCACGCGCGAACGCAGCTCCTGGAAGCACCCCGACGCCGCAATCGGCCTAACCACGCCAACCGCCACCCTGGGGTCAGGCTCCGCCACCTGGGGTCAGACCCCACCCGGCCGAAACCTGCTTGAAGCCGATCAGCCCGCCCTCGCGGTAGGACGGCATGGAGAGCAGGAAGCCA
>JALYLC010000256.1 GCA_030774435.1 Actinomycetota bacterium | reverse complement strand
GGCCGCGATCGCGCGCAGGTGATCGACGTGCGAGTGCACGCCGCCGTCCGAGACGAGCCCCGCCACGTGCAACACGCCGCGGCCCGCCCGTGCGGCGGCGAAGGCCGTCGCCAGCGCGGGATTGGCGGCGAGCGAGCCGTCGGCCACGGCATCGCTGACGCGCACGAGGTCCTGGGCGACGACGCGGCCGGCGCCGATGTTGAGGTGCCCGACCTCGGAGTTGCCCATCTGGCCGTCGGGCAGGCCCACCGCGCGCCCCGCGGCGATCAGCGTCGTGTGCGGGTAGCGCTCCCAGAGCGCGTCGAAGACCGGCGTCCGCGCCAGTTCCACCGCATTGCCCGGTGCCGCGGGGGCGCAGCCGAAGCCGTCGAGGATGACGAGCGCGACCGGGCGCGTCATCCGTCCACGAGCGCGGCGCGCGCGATCGCCGCGAAGCTCTGTGGATCGAGGCTGGCGCCGCCGACGAGTGCTCCGTCGACGTCCGGCTGAGCCAGCAGCTCACCGGCGTTCTCGGGCTTGACCGAGCCGCCGTAGAGGATGCGGATGGCGGCCGCGCACTCCTCGCCGTAGCGCTCCGAGAGCGCGCCGCGGATGAACGCGTGCGTGTCCTGTGCGATCTCGGGCGTGGCAGTGCGGCCGGTGCCGATGGCCCAGACGGGCTCGTACGCGATCGTGATCTGGAGCACCTGCGAGGCTCCCAGGGCGCCGAGGGCGCCGTCGAGTTGCGTGCCCAGGCGGCTCTCGGTCGCGCCGCCGTCGCGCTCTGCCTCGCTCTCGCCGACGCAGAGCACGGGCTCGAGCCCGGTGGCGAGCGCCGCCACGAGCTTGCGCGCGAGCGCCTCGTCCGTCTCGCCGAAGAGCGCGCGGCGCTCGGAGTGCCCGAGCAGGACGCCGGTCGCGCCCGCGTCGATCAGCATCCCGCACGACACCTCGCCCGTGAACGCCCCCTCGGGTGCGTCGTGCGCGTTCTGGCCCCAGACGCCGACGCCGGCATCGGCCAGGCGCTCGGCGACCAGGTCGAGCGCCGTGAAGGCCGGGCAGAGCGCGAGATCGACCTCGTCGAGCTCGTCGACGAGCGGCAGCAGAGCTGCGCAGAACTCGGCCGCCTGCGCGCGCGTCTTGTACATCTTCCAGTTGCCGGCCACCAGTGGCGTGCGCTCCATCAGGGCTCCTCAGGCGGGATGGCGGCCACGCCCGGCAGGACGTGGCCCTCGAGTAGCTCCAGCCCGGCGCCGCCGCCGGTCGAGACGTGGTCGATGCGATCGGCCAGGCCGGCCTGCGTGACGGCCGCAACCGAGTCGCCGCCACCGACGACCGTGTGGCCGGGGCAGTCCGCGACCGCCTCGGCGACCGCCAGCGTGCCGCCGGCGAACGGCGCCAGCTCGAACGCGCCCATCGGACCGTTCCAGAAGACGGTGCGCGCCGTCGCGATGCGCGCCGCGTAGGCGGCTGAGGTCTTCGGGCCGATGTCGAGTCCCATCCAGCCGGGCTGGATCCAGGCGAACGGCTGTACGTCGACGTTCGTGTCGACCGAGAACTCCTGGCCGGCCACGACGTCGACCGGCAGGGAGAGCTCGCAGCCATGCGCTGCGCAGGCGCTGCGCGCCCGCCGCGCCTCGGCCTGTCCGTCCTCGCCCTCGTGCAGCGAATCGCCGATCGCGAGGCCGTCGGCCGCAGCGAACGTGAAGGCCATGGCGCCGCCGATCAGGATTGCGTCGGCGCGCTCCGCCAGCGTCTCGAGCACGCCGATCTTGTCGGCCACCTTGACGCCGCCCGCGATCACCACGAACGGCGGCTCGGGGGTGTCCAGCAGGCCGCCGAGCGCCTCGAGCTCGCGCCGGAGCAGCAGCCCGGCAGCGGCCGGCAGTAGGTGCGCGACGCCCTCGGTGGAGGCGTGCGCGCGGTGCGCGGCGCCGAACGCGTCGTTGACATAGACGTCCGCGAGCCCCGCGAGGGCTGCAGCGAAGGCGGGGTCGTTGGCCGTCTCGCCGGCGTGGAACCGCAGGTTTTCGAGCAGCAGCACGTCACCGTCGCGCAGATCGGCAACGGCGTGCTCGGCGACCTCCCCGATGCAATCGCCCGACCACGCGACCGGGATCGCGAGCAGGTCGGCGAGGCGCTCGCGCACGGGCTCGAGCGACGCCGCCGGGTCGGGCCTCCCCTCCGGGCGCCCCAGGTGCGCGCACAGGATCACGCGCCCACCGCGCTCGCGCAGTACGGCGACGGTCGGCAGCGCCGCGCGGATGCGCGTGTCGTCCGTGATGACGCCGTCGTGCAGCGGCACGTTGAAGTCGACGCGGCAGAGCACTCGCCGGCCGGCGACCTCCAGCGCATCCAGGCCGCGCGGCAGGGCCCGGGTCACAGGA
Source organism: Actinomycetota bacterium (assembly GCA_030774435.1). GTDB lineage: Bacteria > Actinomycetota > Thermoleophilia > Gaiellales > JALYLC01 > JALYLC01. Next base: position 8,766 of record JALYLC010000256.1, on the reverse strand, counting down.
CCTTGATGATCAGATCGACGAGCCGGTTCGAGAAGCCCCACTCGTTGTCGTACCAGGAGATGACCTTGGCCAGGCGCCCGTGCGCCATCGTCAGCTTCGAGTCGAAGACCGATGAGTACGGGTTGCCCACGATGTCCTGCGAGACGATCTCGTCCTCGGTGTAGGCGAGGATGCCCGCCAGCCGGCCCGTGTCGGATCGTGCCTTCACGGCGGCGTTGATCTCCTCCACGCTCGCCTCCCGGCCGAGCGTGCAGACGAGGTCGACGACCGAGCCGTCCGGCACCGGCACGCGCATCGACATGCCGTCCAGCTTGCCCTTGAGCTCCGGGATCACGAGCCCGATCGCGCGCGCCGCGCCGGTCGAGGTCGGGATGATCGAGAGCGCCGCCGCGCGGGCCCGGCGCAGGTCGGAGTGCGGCATGTCGTGCAGCCGCTGATCGCCCGTGTAGGCGTGCGTCGTCGTCATGAACCCCTGCTCGATCCCGAACTCGTCCAGCAGCACGCGGGCGACGGGCGCGAGGCAGTTGGTCGTGCAGGACGCCATCGACACCAGTTGGTGCTTGTCGCGGTCGTAGGTCTCCTCGTTGACGCCGAGCACCAGCGTGACGTCGGGATCCTTGGCCGGAGCGGAGATGACGACCTTGCTGGCACCCGCTGTGATGTGCGCCTCGGAGCGCCGGTCGGCGAAGAAGCCGGTCGACTCGAGCACGACCTCGGCGCCGAGGTCCGCCCACGGCAGCTCGGCGGGATCGCGGTGCGAGACGACCTTGAGCGCCTTGCCGTCGACGACCATGCCGTCGCCGGAGGCCTCCACGACGCCCTTGTAGCGGCCGAGCACGGAGTCGTACTTGAGCAGATGCGCGAGCGTGGCGGCGTCCGTGAGGTCGTTGACCGCCACGAACTCGATGTCGGCGCCGGATTCCTTCGCGGCGCGGAAGAAGTTGCGGCCGATGCGGCCGAAGCCGTTGATCCCGACGCGAACGGGCATGCTTTCCCTTCGTCTGTCCATGCCGCCGCGCAGTCCATGCGCACCGGCCCCTGCCCGATTCTACCGAGGCGCTCCTATAAATCCGCGCGCTGGACGATTCGCCGCAGGCGCGAGGCGACTGCCGACTTCGTCAGCCGTGGCAGCGCCGCTTCTCCCAGCTCGGCGAGCGTGGCATCCGGCAGGCGCAGGCGCAGCTCGGCCACGGCGCGCAACTCGGGCGGCAGCGCGTCGGGCCCGCCCACCTGCTCGATCGCCTCGGTGTGCCTGGCTGCGGCGGCGGCCTGGCGGCGGAGGTTGCCCGCGTCGGCGTTGGCGAGGCGATTCGCCTCCTCCCGGGCCCATGCGAACACGCCCTCCTCCTCCAGCCGCAACTCTGCTCCGTGCGCCCCCAGCGCCGCCAGCAGGCCGCGGATGGTCTCGCGGCTCTTGGCGTACGCGAGCCAGTAGCGCGGCGTCTCGTGCACGCCCAGCGCAAAGCCCTCGAGCTCCGCCAGCTCCTGCAGCTGCAGCGCGGCCGTGTCGCTCGAGACCCGCCACTCGAGGTGTGCGGCGCTGCGCGGGCGCGAGAGCGAGCCGCAGCCGATGAACGCCCCCCGCAGATAGGCGCGGCGGCAGCAGCTGCGCGAGACGATGCGCGCAGGCACGCGCTCGGTCGGGGCCAGGCTCGGGCCGAGCACTCCCGCTTCGTGCAGCGCCTGTAGCGAGCGCGGATCGCCGCCGATGACGATCAGGAAGCGGGTCGCACGCTCGAAGCGGTGCTCGCGGTAGGTGCGGATCTCGCACGAGGCGCCTCGCCCGCGCAGGAGCTCGACCATGCGGCGCGCCGCGAGCGACGAGGCCAGGTCGACGTGCACCTCCACCGCGCCGGCGGCCAGCAGGTGGAAGGTGCCCGCGTGGCGGACGACACCGGCCAGCTGCGCCAGGCGGCAATGCTCCTGCGCCGGCAGAACCTCGGCGAGCTCGGCGCGGACGTCTTCAGCGAACGGCACGGCCGTTGCGCACGCGGCGCTGAGCCGCGCGCACGAGCGCTCGGGCGAGGGCCTCGGGGTCGTGGTGGAAGCCGTCCGGAGCGACGATCTGCGCCGCGATCACGCGCACGCCCAGCTCGGCCAGCCGGCCACGGTCGAACTCGACAGGGATGTTGTCGGTCGTGATCGCGCGGCGGGGGATCATGACGCTGTCGATCACGCGCGCGCCGACGTGCTGATGCAGGCGCTCGACGTGATTCGAGGCGCGGTAGCCGATCGTCTCGCCCGGCTGCTGGAGCAAGTTGCAGACGTAGATGCGCAGGCCGCGCGCGTTGAGCACGGCGCGTCCCAGGCCCGGAACCAGAAGGGGCGGCAGCGTGGACGTGAAAAGCGAGCCGGGACCCATGACGATCAGGTCGGCGCGCTCCACCGCCGCCAGCGCCTGCGGGTTGGCGACCGCGTCGGCGGGGCTGAGGAGGAGGCGCCGCACGCCGTGGCGGTCGCGGGCCACGGCGGTCTCACCCGCGACGTAGCGGCCGTCGTCCATCTCGGCCAGGAGCGCGGCGGGATGCGTGGTCGCGGGCACGACGCTGCCCTCGACGGCGAGCACGCGCCCGACCTCCGCGACGGCGGCGTCGAACGAGCCGACGACCTCCGTCAGCGCGGCCAGGAAGATGTTGCCGAACGCATGCCCGGCCAGCTCCCCGCGGTCGAAGCGATGGCGGAACAGCCGGTTCATGAGCGACTCGTCCTCGGCCAGCGCGATCAGGCAGTTGCGGATGTCGCCCGGCGGGGGCATCGCCAGGTCTCGCCGCAGCCGGCCGCTGGACCCCCCGTCGTCGGTCAGCGTGACGATCGCCGTGACCTGCGCACCGGTCAGCTTGATGCCGCGCAGCAATGTGGCGAGCCCGGTGCCGCCACCCAGGCAGACGATGCGCAGCTGCCGCCGAGGGCTCACGTGGAGCCCTCCAGGGCCAGCAGACGCTGCTTGTAGGCGATGCCGCGCGAGCCATACTCGCCCAGCGAGCCGTCGGCGCGCACGACGCGGTGGGCCGGCAGAAGCAGCTCGATCACGCAGCGGGACGAGCAGAACGCCCCGGCGGCGCGCGGCGCGCCGGGTCGGCCCGCGCGAGCCGCAAGCTCGCCGTAGGAGATGCGCTCGCCCCACTGGACCCGCGCCAGGGCGTGGGCGATCGAGCGCTCGAGCTCGGTCATCCCCATGTCCTCGCACAGCTCGTCGAGGCCGAACGACTCCGGGTCGAAGTTGACCCGCCGGCCACCGAGATAACGCGCGAACGCCTTGATGTAGCGCTCCGCGGCATCGGCTGGACGGCGGTCGGCGATGTCCTCGGCGTCGATGTGGAGCACGCTGGACGGCGCGCGGCCGGTCCACGGCAACTCGTGATACACGGGCCGGTCGCCCTGCAGCACGAGCTCACCAGCGCCCCAGCGCCCTACGCCGTACGTGAGCTGCGTCAGAGCGGAGGAATGCGTCGCTGCGGCCATGAGGTCGCGAGCACTCTACTCCGAGCCGAAGCTCGTACGCGTCCGCATAAATCGGGGTCTGACCCCGATTTATGCGGACCCGTCGGAGCCGCCGACCCGGTGGAGGTGGTCGTAGATCGCGCGGCCGACGGCCGCGGGCACGCCGGGAACAGCCTCGAGCTCCGAGCGGGAGGCTTCCAGCAGGCGCGCCACGTCGCCGAAGTGCGCGATCAGCGCGCGGCGCCGCACGTTGCCGACGCCCGGGAGCGTGTCGAGCAGCGAGGCGGTCTGGCCCGCGGCCCTGCGCGTGCGGTGCCCGCGCAGCGCGAAGCGGTGGGCCTCGTCGCGCACTTGCTGCAGCAACTGCAGGCCCGGCGAGTCGCGCGGCAGCCGCACCGGCTGGCCGCGCCCGGGGAGGTAGACCTCCTCTTCGCGCTTGGCCAGCGAGACGACCGCGACGCGCGGCAGGTCGAAGCTCCGCATGGCGTCGAGCGCCGCCCCGAGCTGCCCCTTACCACCGTCGATCACGAGCAGATTCGGGAGCGTCGCGAAGCTGCGGTCGTAGCCGTCCTCGTCAACGCGCCGGTGTCGCTCGAAGCGGCGCGTGACGGCCTCCGCGAGCGATCGGAAGTCGTCCTGTCCGCCGGTGTGGCGGATGCCGAAGCGACGGTATTCGGAGCGCTTGGCTGCACCGTCCTCGAACACGACCATCGAGGCGACGGCGTTCGTGTCCTGCAGGTTGGAGATGTCGAAGCACTCGATGCGGATCGGCAGCGCCTCCAGGTTGAGCGCCTCGCGCAGCTCCTCCAGCCCCTCGATGCGCCGGGTGCGCGTGCGCTGCGCGCGCAGGACGTCGTGGCGCACGCCGAGCTCCGCATTTCGCAGCGCCATGGCGACGACGCGGCGCTTGTCACCGCGTTCCGCCACGCGCACCTCGACCGCCGCTCCGCGCCGCTGGCAGAGGAAGCCGGCGATCAGGTCGGCGTCGGCCACCTCGGTGTGCACGCACACGAGCGGCGGGATGCCGACCTGCGCGTCGTAGTAGTCGAGCAGGAAGCGCGCGAGCAGCTCGTCCTCGCCCTCGCCCTCGGCGTTCTCCAGGTAGTGCGAGCGGCGCTCCTCGATGCGGCCATCCCGCACGGCGAGCAGCTGGACGTTGGCGACGTCGCCCTCGACGGCCAGCGCGACGGCATCGTAGGTGCCAGTCCCGACCGCCACCGCCTGGCGCTCGTTGAGGTGACGGACGGCCGTGAGCCGGTTGCGCGTGCGCGCGGCCTCCTCGAACAGGTGCCGCTCGGAGGCCTCGAGCATCCGGCGCTCGAGGTCGCGCTCGATCTTGTTCGTTCGCCCTTCGAGGAACGCGATCACATCGTCGATCACGGCGCGGTAGGCCTCTCGCGTGATCAGCCCGACGCAGGGGGCCGCGCACCGGCCGATGTGGTAATCGAGGCACGGAATGCCGGAGCGGCGCCCCGGCGCCGGGCCCTCGCAGGGCCGGTACGGGAAGATCTTGTTGAGCGTCTCGAGCGTCGTCCGCACCTTCTGCGCCGACGCGTAGGGGCCGAAGTAGCGCACGCCTGAGCGGTGCCGCTCGCGCGTGAACAGCACGCGCGGATACTCGTCCTGGAGCGTCACGGCGATGTACGGATACGACTTGTCGTCGCGCAGCCGCGCGTTGAGCGGCGGCCGGTGGCGCTTGATCAGCTGTTGCTCGAGCAGCAGCGCCTCGCTCGCGCTGGGGACGACGATCGGCTCGATCGAGGCGGCGCGCGAGACGAGCTCCTCGCTCTTGCGATCGCGGTTGACGCTCGCGAAGTACGACGCGACCCGCTTCTTCAGCGACGACGCCTTGCCGACGTAGAGCACGGTGCCATCGGCGGTGCGCCAGACATACACGCCGGGCGCATCGGGCAAGGCCCGCGCCTGCTCGCGGAGGTCGGTAGTCGGGGCTTCGATCGCCACACCTGCAGGGTACGAGAGCGTCAAGCCAAATTGGCACCCCGAGCGCGCTGCCACGCCACTTCGGATCCGCCACTCGGGTCCAGCCACTTGGGGTCAGCCACTTGGGGTCTGACCCCGCCAGCCACTTGGGGTCTGACCCCGCCTGGCGGGGCCTGACCCCATCTGGCGGAGCCTGGCACCGACCTGCCCGGCAGAACCGCAAACCGTCTGGACATGCGGAGAACCAGTCGTTCGCAAGGACGAGGCGAGGCATCCCTGGCGAGGCGCTCGGAACTACCTCCGTGCCCAAGAAGCGCCTGGTTGAGCGGATCGCCACCCTGGGGTCAGGCTCCGCCACCTGGGGTCAGACCCCGCCTGGCGGAGCCAGACCCTCCCTGGCGGCTCGCGCCGCCAAATGACACACGCGGCGCGCGCCATTTGGCGCCGAATCCCGCCCCTTGACTTCAAGTGCACTTGAGCTTGTACGTTGCGGAGATGACGACGACACAGACAGCGAGCGAGCAGATCACCGAGGAAGTCACGTCCTGGCCGGGCGTGACCGCAGGGCCTGGTGCGCGGGGCGCGTTTTCCTTCATCCTGGGGCGCAGGGAGCTGGGCCACCTGCACGGCGACCATGTCCTGCACCTCGGCTTTCCCAAGGCCGTCTGGCACGAGTTGTACGAGCAGGGCCGCATCGACTACCACCCGGTCTTTCCAGGGAAGCCAGGCTTCGCGGCGCGGCGGATCGAGAGCGCCGACGACGTGCGCGACGTCATCGCGCTGCTGCGGATCAACTATGACCGCGCGGTCTCGCAGCACGGCCTGCCGGAGGATGCGACGGTGGATCAGTCGCCGGCCTGACCGGCGCAATCCGCCGCGAGGAGACGCAACGTTCGTACGGCGTATACCTCAGGGTCAGACCCCAGGATATGCGTGGCACATTCGCGCGCGCGGGGAGTGGCGCTTGGCCCTAGGCTGCGCGCCATGGAGGAGCTGATCGACCGGCTGCGCGGCGCGCTCGCCGAGACCGGGCTCGAGCGGGCCGTGCTCAGCCATCCCGAGACTCTGGCGCACCTCTGCCTGTTCGATCCAGCGGTCGAGGAGTGGCCCGTCGCCAACCCGTTCGTCGCCTCCCCCGCTCTGCTCGTGCTCGACGCCGACGACGAGACGCTGCTGATCGCGAGCTTCCACGCCGCGCACGCGGCGCGCAGCCCGGTCCCCGTCGAGCAGTACCGCTCGTACGACTACGAGCGCGCGCCTGCACCGGAGGTGGAGCTGGAGGCGGCTCTGCGCGGACTCGCCGGCGGCCCCGGCCCCATCGGCATCGAGGCCTCGTCGCTGCCGGTCGCCGTCGCCGACGTCCTCAGGGCGGAGGGCGCCGAGCTGATCGAGGTGGACGAGCTGGTCGTGCGGGCCCGGCGCATCAAGCTCCCGGTCGAGGTGGACGCGATCCGACGGGCGTCGAGGCTCGCCGACCTGGTGCAGAGCGCCGTCAAGGAGGTCGCAGAGCCGGGCGTGAGCGAGGCCGAGGTGGCGGCACACGCGCAGGCGGTGATGGCGGGCGACGCCGGCCGCCGCGTGCCGGCGATCCTCACGGTCACGGCAGGCGAGGCGACCGCGACGGGCGGCTGGGAGGCCACGGGACGCGTGATCGAGACCGGCGACCTCGTGCTCTGCGACACGTCGCCGTGGATCGACGGCCACTGGTCGGACAGCGCCAACGCCGTCTGCGCAGGGGTGCCGAGCGGCGAGCAGCGCCGCATCTTCGACCGTGTGCGGCGGGCGCTCGAGCTCGCCATCAGGATCTGCCAGCCCGGCGCCCTCGCCTGTGACATCGACGCTGCCGTGCGCGCGGAGCTTGCCGACCTGGGGCCGACGTACGGCCACCACACCGGCCACGGCATCGGCGCCTCCTGGTCCGAGCCACCGCGCATCACGCCGTACGAGCGCATCAGGCTCGAAGAGGGCATGGTGCTCGCCGCCGAGCCGGCCTTCTACGCCGAGGGCTTCGGCGGCATCCGCCTCGAGCACGTGTTCGTCGTGCGTGCCGGGGGAAACGAGATCCTCACCCGATTCGAGCACACCCTGTGAACGTCGCCCTCGTCGAGCCCATCGTCGTCAACGTCCCCTACCGGCATCGCGAGGTCAGCTCGATCGTCGCGCGCGACGGCGTCACCGACGTCCTCGTGCGCGTCACGACGGACGATGGGCTGGTCGGCTGGGGCGAGGCCACGAGCGGAGCGGATGCGCCCTCGATCGAGGCCGCCGTGCAGGCCATGGCGCCCTTCGTCGTCGGGCGCGATCCCTGGAACGCCAACGCCATGCGCGCGGACGCGTTCAGCTACGGGCTCTGGCAGTTCCGGGCCGGGACGGGCAACTTCGCCTGGGCGGGCATCGACATGGCACTCGCCGACATCTGCGGCAAGGCCGCCGGCCAGCCGCTCTGGCGCCTGCTGGGCGGCGCTGTGCGGAACGACGTGACCTACTTCTTCTACCTCTCGCGCGGCGACGACGACGAGCTCCGCGAACAGGCGAGAGCGGGACTCGCAGCCGGCTACGACGTCTTCTACCTCAAGGTCGGTCTCGACGAGCGCGATGACCTGCGCATGGTTGCCACGCTGCGCGACGCCCTCGGCACGGGCCCGAAGCTGCGACTCGACGTCAACTCCAGCTGGTCGGTGCCGCAGGCCCTGCGCATGCTCGGGCGGCTCGCCGGGTACGAGATCGATTTCGTCGAGCAGCCCGTGCGCGAGACGCCGCTCGGCCAGCTCGGAGAGCTGCGCAGGCGCTCGCCGATCGCCGTGTGCTCCAACGAGGGCCTCTGGTCGGAGGCGGACGCCTACGCCCGCATCTGCGCCCGCGAGGCAGATGTCTACTGCCTGTCGTCCTCGTGGGTCGGCTCGCTCGGCGCGTTCTCGCGGCTGGCATATGTGGCCGAGCTCGAGGGCCTGAAGATCTGCAAGCACACCCACGGCGAGCTCGGCATCGCGGCCGCCGCGGGCCAGCACGTCCTGCTGACCCTGCCGAACGCGGTCGACGGGCACCAGCAGACCGCGCAGATGATGGTGCACGACGTGCTGCGCGAGGAGCTGCCGATCGCACGCGGGCCGCACTGGGGCCGCATCGACGCGCCCGGGCTCGGCGTCGAGGTCGATCCCGACGCGGTCGCCGAGGCCGCGGACCGCTACGGCAGTGAGGGCCAGTACCTGCCCTGGCAGCCGTACCTGCTGGGACGGGAGGATCGACCGTGAGCGGGCGACTCGAGGGCAAGACGGCTCTGGTCGTGGGCGGCGGCTCCGGCATGGGCCGTGCCGGGGCGGTCGCCCTGGCGCGCGAGGGCCCGCGCGTCGCGGTCGCCGACATCGACCTCGAGCGCGCCGAGGC